>NZ_MLYN01000073.1:0-13676 GCF_001866675.1 Streptomyces sp. MUSC 14 | reverse complement strand
CACCCACCTGCGCGGCAGCACCACGAACCCGGTGGTGTCGTCGGAGCGTTTCACGATCTCAAGGGTGAGCTTGAGCTTCTCGGCGGCCCAGTCGACCAGGCGGCCCGCGTAGCCGGAGTCCGCCCAGACGAGGCGGATGGAGAAGTACTCCTCGCGCAGCCGGGTGAGCAGCGGCACCGCGGCGTGGCGGTCCTGCACGCTCGCCGCGGTCACCAGCACCGCCAGGAGAAGGCCAAGACAGTCCACCACCACGTGCCGCTTCCTGCCCGCCACGTTCTTCCCGCCATCCCATCCCGACGTTGACCTGGGGATATTCGCCGCGGCCCGCACCGACTGCGAGTCCACGATCGCCGCACTCGGATCCACCTCGCGCCCTTCCCTGACGCGCACGCGGTCACGCAGCCGGTCGTGGAGCTCGCCGAGCAGGCCGGTCACCTGCCAGCGCCGGGCGAAGGCGTGCACCCGCTTGAACGGCGGGAAGTCCGCAGGCAGGTTCGCCCACTTGATCCCGTTGTCGACGACGTACCGCACGGCGTCGAGCATCACGCGGTGGCAATATCCCTCCGGCCGCCCGCCCCGTCCCTGAAGCCAGGCTGGCACCGGCAGCGAACGGCGCATCTCCTGCCACTCGGCCTCCGTCATGTCCGAGACGTAGCACGGGATGCGGTCTGGGTGGTCTGCCGCATTCCCGAACCGGTGCGCGAGGCAATCACACAGCGACACGCGGGAGTTGGACGTGACGGACACACTCACGCAAGACTGAGACAACAGGGCCTCCGGAAGCTCGGGCTGACTCGCATCCCCGAGCTACCAGGAGGTCCTGCCTTCATGCGCTGGCCCCGGCGTGATCACCCGATCGGGAACCCCTGTTCGATCCGCAACTCTGCTGAGTGGAATGCGGATGGCTTCTGAGGGATGGGCAGACTGCTGCTGGGACACTACGGAGGGGTTCATTCCCCGTCGGGAGTGGAAGACCTTCGAGTGGTGACTGCGCTGCCCCTTGGCGTTGTCCTCACCGGGCGTGCCTCGATCCGGCCTCACGCTCGTCCGACTGTCTGGCCCTCCACCGCGCGGGCGACATAGCCGCTGAAGGTGCGGCCGGCGAGATCCGACCAGCGGACCGCCAAGGCGTGGGCCACATCGCGATGGACGGCGGAGGGCCCAATGCCGTCGTGCGCCGGGCGGCAAGCGAGGAGCTTGTGGAGGGAAGGTTGCTCGCGGGCGAGTCGGGGGAGTCGGGGGAGTTGGACCTCACCATCGACGACACGGGTGTCCACGCGTCCGCGTCACAGGGTGCCGCTTCGGGGGAACCCTCGCGGGGGCGAATGCATCTCCCTGGCCGGGGGGCAGGAGTGGTGGCACCCGGCCTCCGCAGGGTCGCTTCCCAGGGGGAGTTCTCGTGGCACGGCGGACAGCGACAGTCTCCGCTATCAGCCTGACGGTGATGGCGGCTGCTGTGGCGTGCGGTCCAGCGCATCCGGACGCCAGGAAGCCGGGCGCCGAGCCGTCGTCCCGGGCGACGGCGGCGACCCCCGGCCGGGGACGGACGAGTGTGCCCCCCACAGCCTCGGCGGGAGCCGCATGCGGGACCGCGCAGCTGCGATGGAAGCTGACACTCCTCGCCGACAAGCCGAGCAAGACGCCGACGGCTCTGCTGAGCGCGACCAACACCAGCACCGCACCCTGCGCCTTCGATGGCTATCCGAAGGTGCAGGCGTACGCCGGCAAAGGCCCTGCCGTCTGGTCGGAGCCGAAAGCCAAGGCGCCCGTCCGGCTGGTGTTGAACCATGCCAAAACGGTGGACTTCCCGCTCTTCTACCCGGCATCCCCTTCCGCGGACGGTTCCTGCGCCATCCCGGTCGACGACGCCCCGCGCATCGAGGTGCTGCCACCGCACCCCGCGTCCACCGACTATGGCGCTTCGCTGCAGATCACCGACCCGCGCGGCCGGCATGTGACCCCGGTGTTCTGCGACACCATTCACGTGGGCGCACCCCGTCCGCGGTAGGCGGCGACAAAATCTGCACATACGTTCGACTGTTGTGCGATCATGATGCCAACGGTGACCGCTGACCATGGTCTACCGGGTGCCGTCTCACGGGGCGGCAGGAATGCATCGGGGGGTGCGCTGTGCGCTGCACTGGATCATGGGGACGTCCCTGCCTGTCCACGCGTGAGGGCCCGCTCGTCGGACGGCCCGAGTCGGACGGTCCGACGAGCCTGTCATCCGTCATGACGCCCGACGCACCCGAGCGGCGACCACGATCAGCCGCCACGGCTGAAACGCCGACACTCCGCTCCGTGGCGAGGGACTGAACTTCCCGCCGGCAAGACCTGGCCGTGCACTCCGCGCCGGCCGTCCATTCTGTGCGTGGCCCGGACTCGTCGAGCTCTCCGGCCTGCCCGACCTGGAGCAAATTAACTTGTATAGTACACGAATATCTCTGAGGAGTGTGTTCGCGTTGTGCGCCGCACTTCTGCTGGGCAACGCCGCCGTGGCCCGAGCCGCCACACCTGCCCCGGCTCCCACCAGACAGGTGACGGCCAAGCCGAACCGCACCGACCACACGACGGCCGTCGCGAGCTCTTCGGTGTCCGTCACGCCTTCGTCGACCAACAGCGGCAGTTGGACGGTTCAGGACGCCATCCGGTTCTGGACGCCCCAGCGCATGGCCTCGGCCACGGACCCCTCGGGTCGCATCGCGCAGCCGCAGGGCTGGACGGCGCCGCGCCGGAAGCGATCCGTCGCCACCGGGATCAACGGCGAGCACTTCGACGGCATCAAGTCCGTCGGCACGCTCTTCACCACCACGAGCGACATGAAAGCCCATCACTGCACGGCCAGCGTGGTACGCAGCCCAGGGCGCAACCTCATCCTCACCGCCGGGCACTGCCTCGGCAGTAACGCGGCGTTCGTGCCCAAGTACGACAACACCAAGTCGGCGGGCGACCAGCCGTACGGCATCTGGCCGGTCGGTGAGTGGTTCCGCGACTCGCAGTACGCCTCGGACCGGAGCGCCAACTCCGACCTGGACTTCGCCTTCGCGAGCCTGAAGGAGAACGGCGGGCGCAACGTCCAAGACGTCGTGGGCGCCAACACCCTGGCCCGGACACCGGGATTCGTCAACCAGGTGACCGTGATCGGCTATCCCATGGTCAAGTACGACTCGCAGGACCGCGCGTTCCACTGCCTGAATGTCTGGACGACGCCGCTGCCGGCCTACAACCAGATGCAGATCGACTGCGCCGGCATGTGGGGAGGGGTCTCCGGCGGACCGTGGTTCTCCAAGTTCGACGCCTCCGGCGACACCGGCGAGATCATCGGTAACGTGGGCGGCTTCCTGCAGGGCGGTCCCGATGTGAAGACCGACAATCCGCTGTACAACCGGATCACCTACAGCCCGCTGCACGGCGACCGGTTCTTCCAGGACTACGACGACGCCCAGCAGGGCCTGCACACCGACCACGGCCCCTACCACCAGCCGCCCCTGCCCTACTCCATGGGCAGCGGCACGACGTGGGAGCACGCCAAACTGATGGCCGCCGGCGACTTCAACGGCACCGGCCACAGCGACCTGATCGTGGTCTGGACCGACGGCGAGGCCACCCTCTACACCAACGACGGCCAAGGCCACTTCATCACCGAACGCCAGTTGGTCGTCCCCCACTCCATCTGGACCAACGCGGAGACCATCACCGCGGGCGACTTCACCGGATCGAACCAGTTCGACCTGATGGTCCGCTGGTCCGACGGCGAGGTCACCCTCTACGGCGACGTCGGCACCAACGGCCTCAACGTACCCGGCACGCAGATGGTCAAGCCCCACACCATCTGGGAGAACGCCACCCAGATCGCCGCAGGCCGTTTCGGCTCCTCGACCTACGTCACGGACCTCATGGTGCGCTGGTCCGACGGCGAACTCACCCTCTACACCAACGTGGGCGCCGGAGGCTTCGGACAAGAACACCAGTTGCAGGAACCCAAATCCATCTGGACCGACGCCACACTTCTGACCGCCGGCGAGTACTCCGGCAACCAGAAATGGGACCTGATGGTGCAATGGTCGGACGGCGAACTCGACAACTACGTCGGCACCACGACCTCCGCCCTCGGCACCGAGGCACGCATCCAGAACCGCAACGAGCTGTGGACCCACAACACAGTCATGACGACCGGCGACTTCACCCCCAACCACCGCACCGACGACCTCATCGTCCGCTGGTCCGACGGCGAGACCACGATGTACGCCGACACCGGCATGAGCACCCTGGGCACCGAGCACAACCTGGTTCCCAAAGCCTGAGAAACCGGTCCGAGCCCATGGGACCGGTTGAGTGCGGTCGGCACCATCCGCCGCGCCGTGCTCAACCGGGACCTGTCCTCAGCCGGGGCCTCCGCCAGGCCCTTTCGGGCCCGCACCTGTCCACGCCGTGGTGACGCGGCCGCCCGGCAGTTCTACGAACGCGAGGCACACCTCCGGGTACCGAGGAAGCACGTCGAGACGATCGTCGGCGAGGACCAGGAAGAGCGGGAGCTGAACCTGGGCTCCTGGATCGGGAACCAGCGGAGCAGGGCCGCGACCCCGGCGATCGTGCACCAGACCCAACCGCCGCCCCCCTGAAAGTACTGGCCCGTTCCGCCATCCATGGCTAGCGATCCCGACCGTTCACCGTCGGAAGCAGCAGGGCGAGGGGAAGCCGACTCCGGGGGCACTGGGGCGGTGCGCGGCCTGCAGACTCAGGCCGCAAAGCCGATGTTTGTCACGTATTCGTACTGGCCCCACTCAGAGCCGAGGTCGACCACGGCGTCACTCACCCAGGCGCCGTCCAGCGCTTCATCGTTGTCGTCAGCCCAGGCCTCGACGATGCGGTCCCAATGACGCACGTTGAGCGTTCGGAAACTGAGTTCCCGTTGACGCGGCCTCGACACTTGGGACTGGTTGAGCGGATGAATCTCCACCCGGGTGCCCCTGCCCTCACGATTGAGGCGCGCGAGCAGGTAGCGGGAGACGTTGTGTCGGCGCACCGCTCGGTAGGCGGTCTCGACGCGCTCCAGGTTCTTCTTCGAGGGAGCGCGCTTACCGTCCTGCCACGCCTTGAGTGTGCGGTCGGTGACGGTGAGGCCAGCCTCGCGGGCCATCTGACGCGCGTGGTCGGTGCGGGTGAGGTAGTTCAGACGTGCGAGCAGGCCGCGGCGTGCCGTGATCGGCGTGGCGATGAAGTTGGCGAGCGCATTGAGCTGGCGGGCGACGGCCTGGTGTCCTTTGATGCCGCTCGCACCGTATTTGCCGAACTCGATGTTCCTCTCCGGCACCTTCGTCTCCTCTGCCTGCGCGTAGTCGGCGGAACCTCACACGCGCGTATCTTCTGGTCAAGAATACCGGGCTCTGACGTGCGGAAGTGCAGTGTCACGATTTCTGAAGCCCTGCGGATGTAAAGGAATTGCACCGTGCCCTGCTTCGACGTCGCTCATTTTGAAGCTGCACCTCGTCCGCTCTCTTGCGACAGTTTTCAGTCGTCCGTGTCGGTGTGCGTCCCGACGGTGTACAGGTCCTTGACCTTCACCTCGGTGACGCCGCGGCCCTCGGGGAACACGGCCCGCCAGTCGCCGATGACGTGCAGCTCGTCGGTGCCCATCGCGCGTACGACCATCAGGCCCTCGTCGTAGGCCCGGTGCGCCTTGAGCCACAGGTTCACGAATGCCTGGCTGCGGATGATGTGCATCCAATCGGTGCGGTAGATCTCGCGGTTGAAGTTGGACTCGCCCAGGGTGGAGACGAACTTGGAGTACATCGCCTTCACGTACGCCAGCGTCACCTCGTCGTTCTCGGCGATCGCCTTGTCCCGGGCGTCCTTCATCGCCACGCGGAACTTCTCCAGCAGGCCCTCCGTAGCTCCGGAGGTCCAGGATTCGTGGATCTCCGGCGGCTCGCACAGGCCGTACTTCGGGCCGGACAGGCGCAGCAGCAGGCGCAGCGTCGGCTCGGTCACCCACAGCGGGCCGGGTTCGTCACGGTTGCCGATCGGGTTGGGCAGCACCGCCTCGTGCTCCCACGCCGACGGGGTGATCAGGTGGAGGCCGGCGCGGCGGCGGTCGTGGTGGTTGCCGGTGGAGTGCTGCAGCTGACCGAGCGGCAGCCAGGTCTTGAGCGCGCTCAGGTAGGCGCCGTTGATGTCGAGAGCGGTCACCTGGTGCTCGCCCGGCGGGAGTTCGGGCCTCGTCCATTTGGGGCGGGCCTCCCAGATCTGGTCGGCGCCGCGGGCACTTTGCTTGCGCAGGATGTCGGGCAGCCACGGGTGAGCGACGACGTCGTACCGCCCGCCCCTGCGGGTGGCGTCGAGCAGCGCCATGGCGTCCGGGATGGCTCGCTTGAGCAGCGCTGCCGTGGCATTCTCGACGTCGCCGGCGTGCTCGGCCACTGCTTGTGTCACGGCCTGGCCGATCAGGTCTGGTGTGGCGTCGGCCGGCTGTGCCCGGCGCCCGACGGGAACGATTTTGACGTTCTGGCCGGTCCCGGTGCGACCGGCGGGACGCGGCCGCCGGGGTGTTCCCTGCTGGTCCTCAGCAGCGTTGGCCGCTGGTTCCGCCGCGGAAGCGGCGGGTTCGGCAGGGGCGGCAGGGGCGGCAGGGGCGGCAGCAGCCGAGCAGTCGGCGGGTTCGAGGTGCTGGGGAAAGCCAGCGACCTGGTGGCTGGCCGGATTCCCGCACAACACACAGGGCTGCGGCTCTGGAAGAGCCTCTACCTCGTCGGCTCCGGCGTCCTCCGCCGGAACCTCGGCTTCATCCTCGACTTCGGTCTCGGCAGGGATGTCGGTGTCCTCGGCTGCCGCCGCTGCGTCCTGGGCCTTCAGTCGGGCGCGTGCCTTGTCGAGGAAGTACGCGTACTTCTCCCTGAGTTCGCCTTTCGGGTCTCGGCCTGACTCCCAGCCGCCGACCGTGGACGGGCTCACGCCGAGGACCTGCGCCACCTGCGCGCGGGACAGGTTCAGCCCCTCCCGCAGGCTGCGCCTCTCCTCCGCCGAGGGCAGAGGGACTTCCTGGCGGGCACCGGCCACCAGGGCGTCGATGGACTCGAAGTCACTCACGAGTCCTCCCGGACGCCGGGCTGGGCTTTCAGGTGGGCGATCTGGCTGCCCACGTGACTCGCCAGGATCGCCGCAGCCTTGTCCGGGCCGCCCGCTTGCTGCACCAGCTCACCCAACTCGACGGGCACGAGCGCCGCCTGCCGCTTGCCTCGGCTGGTCAGGAAATAGGCGCGGCGCAGGAGGCGTACGGACGTGAGGAGTTCGGAGAGGTTCTTCTTGGCGTCCGCGACGGCCACCTCGTCCTCGCCCAACTGGGGCGGGCCGGGCGCCCAGGGCGAGCCTGCGCGGTTGAACGGTGTCGGTTCGGTTGCGATGGCGCGCGCCTCAGCGGCCTCGGCGGCTCCGCGGGTGTCGTGCCACTCCAAGCTCTTGGTCTCCACAGCGGGCCACCACGGCTTGGTGGCGGCGTGGGATACCCAGCGCGCCTCTGGGTCGTGCGTGATGCCGATGTAGAGCAGCGAGCCGTCGCCGTCGTACAGGCGGTAGAGGGCGGTGTGCTCGTCGACCAGGTGAGAGTGCAACATCGTCAGCCCTCCGTCGCGAGCAACTTGCGTCCCTCGATGATGATCCGGCGGACGGTCTCTCGGCTGTATCCGGTGGCTTCGATGATGTCCTTCTGCGGCATCTGATCCGCCGCCTGTGCAAGGGCTTTGGCGCGCGCGACTTCGGCGCCGGCGAGGGCTTCGTCGTAGTCCTTGCGGATCTTCTTCACGTCATCCTGGGTGGCCATGCCGCCATTATGCCTCACAAGCTAGGCCTATCGTATTTGCCACGCCTAGCACATTGGGCCTACTCTATTAGGCATAGTCGCTCGTCGCGGCACCGCGGGCTCAGACAGCCGCCGCCAACCGCACCCGCGAGCCGCCCCAACCGCCCTATGTGTTCGTGGAGGAGAACGTGAGTTCATCGCCCCACTGCCGTTCCGGGTTTCTCCTCCCAGACGCAAGCCCTGCCGGGTCTCGCGAAGAATCCCAGGTCAGCGACTGGTCCAAGGAGGTCCTGACCAACACCGTCCCGCCCAGCGTCTTGGGGGGCGCGGTGCCCCAGACCCGCCCGGTGGTGGTGTACGTCCTGGGGCAGCCGGGCAGCGGCAAGACCACGGTCATCGACCTCGTGCACGCCGCGCTGACGGCGCGGGGCGGGGCGGTGCGGGTGGACCGCGACACCTACAAGAACGTCCACCCCCGCTACGGCCGGTACCTGGCCGAGGACGTGCGCACTGCCGGGGTGCGCGTGCGGCCGGAGACGTACCGGTGGCAGGCCGTTGTGGAGGCCCGGGTACGCGAGGGCCGCTATGACACGGTGGTGGAGGTACCGGTGTCCCGCCCGCAGGAATTCCTCGCCAGTGTGGCCGCGGACCGGCAGGCGGGCTGCTGGGTGGAGGTCGTTGCCTTGGCCGTGTCCTGGGCGGTCAGCCAGTCCAGCACCCTGGAGCGGGACCTTCGCCTTATCCAGGAAGGCCGAGCCCCCAGATACGTCTCCTGGGACAACCACGACACGTGCGCCGACGCTCTGGTGCCGACCCTCGCCGCGGTGGAGGCCGGGCACCTGGCGGACCGGGTGTTCGTCATCCGACGTGGCACGGAGGCGGCGCTGGACGTCGTCTACGCCAACGAGCTCGGCCCCGGCGGACGGTTGCTCCGCCCGGCAGACGCGGCAGGCGCGGTGCTCACCGAGTGGCGCCGGCCGTGGAGTGCGAGGGAGACGGGGCGGGTCCGCCGTCAGCTCGCCGCCGCCGAGCGGCGCCTGGCCGACCCCGCGCTGCCGGAGGACTGGGCGCTTGCGCTGAGCCGCACCTCTGAGCGCGCCGCCGCGCTGGCCAAGCCGGTCCGGCGCATCGCGCAGCCCCGCCGGGAGGCGCCCGGGGTGGACTACCACCGGCTCTCCGTCGAAGAGCACAAGTGGATATACGACGAGCTGATCGTGCCGTCCCAGGGGCCTATCACCCCGCAGGAGCAGCCGGTCGTCATCTACGTGCTGGCCCAGCCGGGCGCCGGCAAGTCGCGAGCCGCCCGGATGGTCCTGAACAGCCTGCGCGATCCGTCCCACATCACGGGCGAGATCTTCAAGACGGCGCATCCGGACTACCTGCGGCTGCTGCGCGAGGAGCCGCGCACGGCCTCTGCGCGGATCCGTCCCGACTACCGGACCTGGCAGGCCTGGTACGAGGATCACGTGCGCCGGTGCCGCGGGGACGTGGTCGTCGAGCTCACCCCCGAGAGCCCTGCCCAGTTCGTGGCCCGCGCTGCGGCGGACCGGCAGGCGGGCTACCGGACGGGGCTGGTGGTCCTGGCGGTCCGCGAGGCCGACTCCCGCCAGAGCACGGCCACCCGCTACGCCCAGGTGAGCCGGCTGGGCGGGGCCCCGCGGTTCACCACGGTCGCCGGGCACGATGCCTCTTTCGCCGTCCTGCCCGCGACGGTGGCACTGGCCGAGCAGATGTCCGTGGTCGACGAGGTGATGGTGATGCGGCGCGACACCCACCTCTTGTACCGCAACCGCCTGACCGACCAGGGGCATTGGAGCCGGAGCCCCGCAGGTGACCTCGCCGTGATCGGGGAGCATTACCGCCCCTACACCGAGGCGGAGGCCGCGCAGTTCTGGGCGAACCAGCGCTGGCTGCATGCGGCGATGCCGCAGTACCGCGACGATCTCGTGGCGATCGCCGGGCTGGCGTGCCCGCTGATGCCCGCCCAGCGTCCGCAGCAGCTCGGTACTCCTGCCCCCGTAGCCGCGCTGCCCGTGCCCGTCTAGGTCCGTCTAGGTCCTGTCCGGCGATCACGGCGTCGTAGGCTCCAGGACATGCACAGCACCCTGACGGAGCACGCCCGGTGTCTCTACGGAGACGAGTACCGCCCCACGCCGGAGTGCGACCAGGAACACCGGGAGCACTACTTTGTTGAGGAGCTGACCTTCGCGGACGCGGATGAGATCCTCGCCATGCTGCGTGAGCTCAGTCCGCACGTGGTTGACGGTCAGTTGCCGGTCTGGGTCCGGAATCTGGCCTATCGGCTGGTGCTGTTGCAGCGGCCGGACGAGCCGCCGCTGATGCGTGAGGCTGCCGAGAACCTGTGGCTTCACGGACCGGACTGGGACGACATCGCGGCAGGCCTGCAGAGGCGGGCCGATGCCCTGGAAGCTGGCTGATCACTGCTTGAGCCAGAAACGGATCGAGGCCACGGCGACAGTGCCGTGGAGGACATAGGCGCGCTTGTCGAACCTCGTGGCCACGGCCCGTTTTTCAGGGCATTGATCGTCCGCTCAGGCCCGCCACGGCGACTGTGACTGACCGCGCCAGTTGGCCGCTGGCGCGCTCAGTCCGATGAGGGTCTTTCGCCCTTGCGCCTGCCGGTCTAGGGCAGGGCGACCAGGGGTGGGCGCGGTCCCCTATTTGTTGATCTTGGTGACTTGGCCGGCGCCTACGGTGCGGCCGCCTTCGCGGATGGTGAAGCGCAGACCCTCCTCCATCGCGACGGGCTGGATGAGTGACACCGTCATCTCGGCGTTGTCGCCGGGCATGACCATCTCCGTGCCCTCCTTGAGGGTCACGACTCCGGTGACGTCGGTGGTACGGAAGTAGAACTGCGGGCGGTAGTTGTTGAAGAAGGGGGTGTGCCGGCCGCCCTCGTCCTTGGACAGGATGTACGCGGTGGCCTCGAACTCGGTGTGCGGGGTGACCGAGCCCGGCTTGATGATGCACTGGCCGCGTTCGACGTCCTCGCGCTTGATGCCGCGCAGCAGCAGGCCGACGTTCTCGCCGGCCTGGCCCTCGTCGAGCAGCTTGCGGAACATCTCGATGCCGGTGACAGTGGTGGAGGTCTTCTCCGGCTTGATGCCGATGATGTCGACGTTCTCGTTGACCTTGAGGACACCGCGCTCGATGCGGCCGGTGACGACCGTGCCGCGGCCGGTAATGGTGAATACGTCCTCGATGGGCATCAGGAACGGCTTGTCGACGTCGCGCTCGGGCTGCGGGATGTTCTCGTCGACCGCGTCCATCAGGTCCTCGACGGACTTGACCCACGTCGGGTCGCCCTCCAGCGCCTTCAGGGCGGAGATCTTGACGACCGGTGCGTCGTCGCCCGGGAACTCGTACTCGTTGAGGAGTTCGCGTACCTCCAGCTCGACGAGTTCCAGGATCTCCTCGTCGTCCACCATGTCGGCTTTGTTCAGGGCGACCACGACGTACGGCACCCCCGACTGGCGGGCGAGCAGGACGTGCTCCTTCGTCTGTGGCATCGGTCCGTCGGTCGCGGCGACGACCAGGATGGCGCCGTCCATCTGGGCCGCCCCGGTGATCATGTTCTTGATGTAGTCCGCGTGGCCCGGACAGTCGACGTGGGCGTAGTGGCGCGCATCGGTCTGGTACTCGACGTGCGCGATCGAGATGGTGATACCGCGCTGGCGCTCCTCAGGAGCCTTGTCGATGTCCTCGAACGGCGTGTACGGGTTCAGGTCCGGGAACCGGTCGTGCAACACCTTCGTGATCGCCGCCGTCAGCGTCGTCTTCCCATGATCGACGTGACCGATCGTGCCGATGTTCACGTGCGGCTTGGTCCGCTCGAACTTCGCCTTCGCCATGTGCTGCCTCCTCACGCCTGGCGGGCGGTGCGCAACTGCGTACCGCCCGCCGGCTCTGCTTTCCGATGGACCGGTGCACGAGTGCGGTACCGCTCAGCGCCGAACCACTCCATAGCCCACGACCACCAGTAACCGCACCCGCACACTTGGTGATCATAAGGCGGCTCGCTGCGGGCGTACGCCGATAACCCGACACCCACCCTGCAAGGTGATGTGGAAGGGGATCACCGAAGCCGCGATGTCCTGACCGGGCGCGCGAACGGCCAACCGAAGCGCACAGTGGCCAACCGGCGCACTCAGTCACAGCGGCCGTTCCGGCATCATTGGGCTTGGCGTGACAAACGCGATAACCGAGGCGGTGGGGCGGGACGGCCGCGCCCTCCTCGCCGAGTACGACGCGGGCACCTGGTGCCCAACGGCTGGGGAGCAACTGCTCGCGGAGGGGCTGGCCCGCTCCCAGTGGGGGCGGCACGGCCTTCCGGGCTGCGCTGCGCGAGGTATCGGACGGGGCCAGGGGCGGCCGCCTGGTTGACGTACCTGACTCGGCCGCCGTTGTCCTGGAGGCCGTCGATGTGTCGGCTGCCCGGTCGGCAGTGCTCGCCCCGCGCCAGCTGGTCGACGCGGTCGCTGACGGCTGTGCATCGGGCTGCTGACAGGAATCTCGGCGCCGGCTCAGGCGGTTTCGGGAAGGTTGCCGACCCAAAAACAGGTCTTCACTAACGAGGTTGTGAGCGAATGAGCTCGGGACGTGCTGGCCTTGGAGGTTCGGCTGGTGGGGTGATTCAGCAGGCCACCGAGCTGACGGGCACGAGTTCGGTGCTCGGCTTGCTGCGGGTGGCACGTTGGGCGGGGCGGTCGGAGACGAGGCCGGCGATGGCCCGGTGGGTGGCCGGGTAGTGCTCGCGGCGTCCGAGGAAGTGTTGCAAGGGACGCCACTGCTTGTGCTCGGCGTTGGCGTGCTCGACGCAGATCCGGGCCGAGGACTGCTGGCGCCGCCGCTCACGCCACGCGTACTGCTCGCCCAGAGGCGCGTCCTCCCTCGGTTTCCTCGGAGGCGCGCTGACCTGGTCGGGGAACTCGTTGGCCAGGCCCCGGTAGCCCTCGTCGACCTCGGCCTTCACCTGCGAATGGAGGCGGAACTGCCCGGCGATGCCCTCAGTGCGCACGGCAGTCTGGTCGTGCATGTGGCCGGGTCGGTCGGCCCCGGACCATATGCGGCCCTGGCCGTTACTGATGGTGGTGGTCTTGCATGTGTTCTGCTTTTTCTTCCCGGAGACGAAGGCGCAGCGTCCCGGACGGTGGGCCTGGGGGCGGCGGACCTGGGTTTCGGTGCCGTCGATCCGCAGCTTCACGTTCTCGGCTTCGGCGTAGGCGAACACGTCCGCCAGCGTGCGCAGCCGCAGTCCGGGCCGGTCGGGGACAGCGAAGCCGCGCTCGGCCAGCAGCGGACGGATCTCACCGACTGCGCGGGTGATGGTGGATCGCTCCAGGCCGTATAGCTCCGCGAGCGCGGCGTGCGGGAGTTGGTGGCGCAGGTGGACCAGTGCGACCAGCACCCGATCGGTGAAGACCAGGTCATGCCTCGGCCCGGCCCCCGGCTGCTGCTTGCGTTTCCCGCCGCGCCGCTGGTGCAGCGCGGACTCACACCACGCGGCCCAGGGACCGGCCAACTCCTCGTTCAAACTGCCGAGATGTGCACGGGAGATACCCGTGAAGGCAGGATGGGACAAGGCTGCACGGGCCCATTCCTTCGTCGTCACACACGAGGAACCCGTGCGGCTGCCCCCACGTCACGCCGTTGGTTCCCGCAGTCCCGTTATTCCTGGCCCCGGTCTGCCAGTGCGGTCGCTGTAGCGACGGCGAAGGCTCCCGGGTTGTCCAGCATGATGTTGTGCCCGCAGTCCGGGATCCGTACCACGGCCACCCCTGCCTCGGCGAGCGCGTCGGCGCCCGGGAGCGGGCCGTCGGCCTCGGGAAACAGGTAGGCGCGGGGGATATCCAAGTCCAGC
>NZ_MLYN01000072.1:0-54343 GCF_001866675.1 Streptomyces sp. MUSC 14 | reverse complement strand
GTCCTGGAGGAGGGTGCCGGGGGCGGGGACGCCGGGGGAATCGGCGGCGGGGGAGTCGGGCGCGGGGACGGGTGCGGCGTCCGGGGCGGAGGGGGCGTCCGGGGCGGGGGGAGTGGGCGCGACAGTGTGTGTGGACGTCGGAACCGTTGAATCGATTCCAGCCACTTTCGGAGGGTGCGGGGCACTCATGGTGTCCGGCTTCCAGACCGGTGCGTATTGCTCAAAAGCATCGCAAACCCCCATGTCATTCTGCGCCGCTAGCAGTGTCTCCACATGTACACGCACTCGTGAGGGGATGTCCAGCATTGTCCTGCGGGGATTCCTGGTGTCCATGAGACGGACGAGGTTTCCCCCGAACCCCTTGCCTTACTGCCAAGTTGGCTTAAAACTGCCTCGGGTATCGGTTCATTGCGGTCGACTGGCCTTGCTCCACAGAGCGTCACAGCGGTCGTGATGGGTACGTACTCGGAGAAGGCCAGGGGTGGCTGGGGGTCACCCGGAACCTGGCGACGGACCCGGGCGTCATAACCACCGACGGCCGAGCCCCATCCTCCCTGGCGGAGGCGGAGAGAAATACGCGCGACGGCAAAAACGCCATACTTCGCCACCCCTCACGCCGCAGCCGTGCTTATGACCGACGCACTACGGACGCGGCCCATGCTCGACCCTTTGGGGACCCCCCTGCCGTGCACGGGGGTGTGATGCGCCAATAGGTACGCACAGTGAAGTGATCGACACATGGTGTGATGTGGACCACGGTGTTGCCAGCGGTGCAACGGAAAGGAACGAGCGCTCATGCGCGAGATCCTCGGAAGGCGACGCAGGCTCCTGTCCAGGCGGAACGGCGGGGGACCTGAGCTGATCGACGCGGCCCTGACCTTCGCGACCGAGTGGCAGTGGCCGGTGCTCCCGGGTGTGGCCCCGGCCCCGCGGGGGCGCGCCCGCTGCGGCTGCCCCGACCCTGAGTGCGCGGTGCCCGGAGCGCACCCCTTCGACCCCGGCCTGCTCGCGGCCACCACCGACGCGCGCATGGTGCGCTGGTGGTGGACCAACCGGCCGAGCGCGCCGATCGTCCTCGCGACCGGGGGCAGGGCTCCCTGCGCCGTGAGCCTGCCGGCGCTCGCCGCCGCGCACGCGCTCGCCCTGCTCGACCGCCGGGGCATGCGCCTCGGCCCGGTGATCGCCTCGCCCACCCGCTGGGCGCTGCTGGTCAAGCCGTACTCCATGGAGCAACTGGGCGAGCTGCTCTACGCGAAGGACTTCGTCCCCGGCTCCCTGCGTTTCCACGGCGAGGGCGGATACCTCGCCCTGCCCCCGTCCGAGACCGGCGAGGGTGCCGTCCGCTGGGAGCGCGCTCCGCTGCCCGGCTCGGCCGCGCCCTGGGTGCCCGATGTGGAGGCGGTCGTCGACGCCGTGGTCGACGCCCTCACTCGTACGGGTGTGAGCGCGCCCGAGTTGTAGGGCTGTCGGCGCGGGTGCGTCGGACGGGCCGCGCTCGATCGTTATCTTCCGCACATGCTGCCAATTTCCGGGGGAAACCGACCTTCCGGGGGAAACCGACCGTCCGGGGAACACCGACGCCGCCCGCCACAGCGCGGCCGGCCCGACCCGCACACCTTCCGCCTGCTCGCCCTCATGGGCGTCGTGACGGCCGCCGTCGCGCTGCCGCTGGCCGTGGCGTCCGCCGGGCAGGTGGGCGAGAAGGCCCACCACGCGGCGGCCGACGAGCCGCACGACGCCGCACACCCGGCGGTGTCGGGACAGGACGACGCCCTACGACTGACCGGTGACGGGCGTGCGGACGGGGCCGGGCACGGAGGAGGGGGCGGGGACGCCAAGGTCCCCTCGCCCGATGTCTCTCCCCGGCTGCTCGGGCTCGGTCTCGCCACCGCCGCCCGCTGCGGCCCCGCGCTCACCTCCCCCGACGGCGTCGAGGCACAGACCTGCGTGCTGACCCAGGGAGCGGAGACCTGGGCGCGCACCTACTACCGCAACGCCACCGGCAAGCCGCTCGACTCCGTGCTGAGCCTGATGGGCCCGGGCGGCCACAGTCTCGAGATGCGCTGCGTCACCGGCGCCGACGACGAGCCCGCCACCTGCGAGACACCCCGTGAGCCCAGCCGGGGCGGGGCGGACGCCTACACGGCCGTCACCGAGTTCGCGAAGCACGGGGCCGACAGCGGCCTGCTGCTGCGCTCGGGCAGTGATCCGGTGAACTCCGGGGACGGATCCACGGGCGACGCCGCTGTCGACTCCGGGGGGCCGAAGGGGAGTTGACGCCCGGCTGTGGAACGTCCACCGCATGGGGACGGAGCGGCCGGGATCACGCGGGCATGGAAAGACCCGGTTGCTGGCGACGGGGGATGCACCAGCAACCGGGATACGGGAACGGTAACAAGAGATCGCCCGTTCGCAAATTCCGACTAGGGCATTCGGCCACCGATTTCCCTGCTGGGACGGTGAGTTGTGACAGGAGTCACCCGTACCGGAGACCATCGTCACGGCTGACCGACCGGTCAGCCGTGACGACCGTGAGGGGGACCTCAGCTGAGCGTGACCTGCCGGTTGGTCAGACCGCCGCGGGCCCGGCGCTCGTCCGGCGTGAGCGGTTCGGAGGTGGCGAGGGCCGCGGCGAGCCGCTCGGCGAACTCGGCGGCCGGCTTCTCCACGTCCTCGGCCGACATCCCGCTCGGCAGGTCCCAGACCGGCACCGTGAGCCCGTGAGCACGGAAGGAGCCCACGAGCCGGGTACCCTCGCCCAGGCTGGAGCGGCCCGCGGCGTGCAGCCGCGCGAGAGCGTCCAGAAGCTGCTCCTCGGGGTGCGGCATCACCCACCGCAGATGGTTCTTCTCCGGCGTCTCGCACCAGTACGCCGCGTCCACGCCGGACAGCTTCGCCGTCGGGATCGCGGCGGCGTTGGCCCGCTCCAGGGAGGCGGCCACGTCAGGAGCGGCGTTCTCCGCGTCCGGCACCCAGAACTCGAAGCCGCTGTGCACGACCGGCTCGAACGAGGCGTCGGCGACGAGCAGGTCCTGGAGCCGGGGGCTCTCGGCGGGGGCGCGGCGGCCCTGCACGGGCGTGCCCGGCTGTGCTTCGAGCGCCCGCAGGAGCGTGTCGGCGAGGTCGCGGCTGATGTCGCCGGACGCCGTGTCGTTCTGCAGGCCGAGCAGGATCGAGCCGTCGTCGCGGCGCAGCGCCGGCCAGGCCATCGGCAGCACCGTGGCGAGCGTGACCGACGGAACGCCCTCGGGCAGGCCGTCCTTGAGGGTCAGCTCGACCGTCGCGGCCGGGACCAGCTCGCGCAGCGCGACCCAGTCGCCCTCGCCCGCGAGGCCCTCGAAGGGGCGGTGCACCAGCTCGGTCACCGCGTGTGCGGCGGCCCGGCCGTGGCACGCCTTGTAGCGCCGGCCGCTGCCGCAGGGGCAGGGCTCGCGGGCGCCGACAACCGGGATCTCTCCGTCCGTGATCTGTGGCTTGGCCTTCGTCTGAGGTTGCTTCTTGGCCATCGTGGGTGTCTCCCGGTTACGGCTCTTCTCGTACGGGCGCGAGCCTAGCCGCTTCGGCCATCACCGACGGGAACCTGTGGACAACGCACGCGCGCTCGACGCCGGTGGTGTGAACCTGCGGAGGGCCAAAGGGACCTGACGGGCCGGATCCCGGCGGTCCGGAGCTCAGTCCAGATCGTCGAAGGCGTCCGCGAGGTCCAGGCCGGCCATCTCCATGTCCATGCCGGTGAGCACGGGGGCCGTGACGCGCGTAGCGAAACCGCCGTGCCGGCACCCGGCATCGGGATCGTGGACGTCCTCGTGGACCACCACCCAGACCGTCACCTCGCCCCGGATGTCGTCCCGCACGCCCCAGTCGTCGGCGAGGGCCGTGATGATGTTGAGCCCGCGGCCGCCGTGCGCCGTCACCGACGGCGTGGCCGGCGCCGGGCGGGTCGGACCGCCGCCGTCCGTCACCTCGACGGTGAGCCGCCCGCGCGGGTCGACGCGCCACGCGGCACGCACGTCGCCGTCACCGGCCGGTGCGTCACCGAGGGGCCGCCCGTGTCTGCAGGCATTGCTGAGCAGTTCCGAAAGGATCAGTACGGCGTCGTCGATGACCGTCTCCGACACGCCACCGCTGCGCAGCTGCGCGCGCATCCGGTGCCTTGCCTTCCCCACGCCCGCAGGGCCATGGGGTACGGCCATGCTCGACGACGTGGGCACCTCCTGTGCCACCACCAACGCCACCCCCGAGACCTCCTTCGCCCCACGCCACGGTGTGGATGCCCCCTGGACCTGTAGGGGAAACCGGCCAATCCCCTTCCGGTGACGCATTCGTAACGCTCATGCACGGAGCGGATGCGCCGGTGCACCCCCTGTGACGAAAGTGTCCGGAGTCACCCGCGGTTCAGCTGTCGCAGCACCGCGCGCGGGCGGTTGGTGATGATCGCGTCGATGCCGAGCTCCACGCAGAGATCGACGTCCTCGGGTTCGTTCACGGTCCAGACGTGCACTTGATGCCCGGCTCGTTTCAGTCGTTCCACGTACGCGGGGTGGTTGCGCACGATACGGATCGAGGGGCCCGCGATCCCCACGCCCGCGGGCAGCCTGCCGTCGCGCAGTCGCGGTGTGAGGAACTGCACGAGGTAGACCGTCGGCAGGGTCGGGGCGGCGGCACGCACGCGATGGAGCGAGCGTGCGGAGAAGCTCATGATCCGCACCGGGGACTCGGCGGCGGAGGCCGGCGCGTCCAGTCCGAACCGCTTCAGCAGCGTCAGCAGCCGTTCCTCGACCTGCCCGGCCCAGCGCGTGGGGTGCTTGGTCTCGATGGCCAGTTCAACCCGCCGCCCGACGTCCGCGACCAGTTCCAGCAGCCGCTCCAGGGTGAGTACGGACGTCTCCGCGCGGTCCTCCGGGCGGTGCTCCCAGTCGGGCTCCTCGGTGTCGGAGGTCCGGCCGCGCCAGGCCTCGCGGGTCTTGCGGGAGCCGAAGTCGAGGGTGGCGAGATCGGCCAGTTCCAGGGCGGAGACGGCGCCGCGGCCGTCGGAGGTACGGTTCACCCGGCGGTCGTGGACGCAGACCAGGTGGCCGTCGGCGGTCAGCCGTACGTCGCACTCGAGGGCGTCGGCGCCGTCCTCGATGGCCTTCTTGTAGGCGGCCAGGGTGTGTTCGGGCGCGTCCTCGGAGGCGCCCCGGTGGGCGACGACCTGGACGGAGCGCTGTGGTGCGTGGGTCACCGCGTCATCGTGCCACCGTCGGGGGGTGCTCGGGGTGGCGTGGGCATCCCTGATGACAAGTTATGTAACTTTTGTCGGAAAAACCTTATATAAAGACTGGCCCTGGACCCACAGCCACCGCTTATGGTGCTCTGACGGCCCGTGGGAAAAGCTGTCTCCATACAAACGGAACAGCGAAGACTGACCACAGCACCACGCAGAGCTGCCGAGCGTGACCGAGTGCGACCGACAACAACAGCCGTGGATCGAGGAGAAGAGCTGTGAGCACCGAGAACGAGGGCAACGAGGTACCCCCGGCCCCGTCCGCACCTCCCGTGCCGGTGGCCTCTTCCGCGGCTTCCCCGCAGAGCCCCGAGCCCGACGGGAACGCGCCGACCACTCCCCTCCCGCCGGTCCCCGGCGACGCCCCGGCCGGCCCGGCCGCCGAAGCGGGCGCCGGGCACCCCTCCGGCCCCGCCCCCGACGGCGCCTGGCCGCCCCCGCGGCCCGCCGCCCCGCCGCACCCCGAGACCCCGTCCTACGGCGACGCGGGCGCGGGCGCCGCCGGCGGCTTCGGCGGCCCGGGCGTCCCCGTCTGGGGCGCGGCCTACCAGCAGCCCGCCCCGAAGCCGCGCGGGCGCGGCGGTCTGATCGCCGCGGTCCTGGTCGCCGCGCTGGTCGCGGGCGGTCTGGGTGGCGGCCTCGGCTACACCCTGGCCAAGAACCACGACGACAGCGGCTCCACCACCGTCTCCGCCTCCGACAGCGGCGGCGCCACCCAGGTCAAGCGCGCGCCCGGCACGATCGCCAGTGTGGCCGCCAAGTCGCTGCCCAGCACCGTCACCATCGAGGCCGAGGGCACCAACGGCGACGGCGGCACCGGCACGGGCTTCGTGTTCGACAGGCAGGGCCACATCATCACCAACAACCACGTGGTGGCGGACTCGCTGGACGGGGGCAAGCTGACCGCGACGTTCCCGAACGGCAAGAAGTACGACGCCGAGGTCGTCGGCCACGCGCAGGGCTACGACGTGGCGGTGGTCAAGCTCAAGAACCCCCCGTCGGACCTTGAGCCCCTCCCGCTCGGCGACTCCGACAAGGTGGCCGTCGGCGACGAGACGATCGCCATCGGCGCCCCCTTCGGTCTGTCCAACACGGTGACGACCGGCATCATCAGCGCCAAGAACCGCCCGGTGGCCTCCAGCGACGGAAGCGCCAGCAGCAAGGCGTCGTACATGAGCGCCCTGCAGACCGACGCGCCGATCAACCCGGGCAACTCCGGCGGCCCGCTGCTGGACGGCTCGGGCGCGGTCATCGGCATCAACTCCGCGATCCAGTCGACCAACAGCGGCGGCGGCTTCGGCGGCTCCGGGCAGTCCGGCTCGATCGGCCTGGGCTTCGCCATCCCGATCAACCAGGCCAAGTACGTCGCGCAGCAGCTGATCAAGACCGGCAAGCCGGTCTACGCCAAGATCGGCGCGTCCGTCTCGCTGGAGGACTCCAGCGACGGCGCGAAGATCACCGACCAGGGCACGGCCGGTTCCGCCGCGGTCGAGTCGGGCGGCCCCGCCGACAAGGCGGGTCTGAAGCCCGGCGACGTGATCACCAAGCTGGACGACATGGTGATCGACAGCGGCCCGACCCTGATCGGCGACATCTGGACCCACAAGCCCGGCGACAAGGTGGCGATCACCTACAAGCGGGGCGGCCAGCAGCACACGGTGGACCTGACCCTGGGCGCCCGGGTGGGCGACAGCTGACCCACCGCCGACACCGGCACGCGCGCGTAAGGGGCGCCTCTCCACGGAGGGGCGCCCCTTCGCCGTTCACGAAGGACGGGGCCCGGCACGCACGCGCGTGCGTGCCGGTGGCCGCTGCCCCCGGGACACGCCCCCCGGGGCCCGTGACCGCCCTCCCGGGCCCTGTACCGGACCACGGCGCCCGCCGAACGCCCGCTCCCGGTACGCTGTTACCCGCTCCGTCCCAGGTGGACGGCGCGAGGAGGCGTGCCCGAGCGGCCGAAGGGAACGGTCTTGAAAACCGTCGTGGCAGCGATGTCACCGTGGGTTCAAATCCCACCGCCTCCGCACAGGTAGTGGATGTGCTGGTCAGAAGGGGTGTCCCGGTTCGGGGCGCCCCTTTTCCTTGCTCGGTTCACGGCCGGTGTCCCGTCATCCGGGCTGCCGAGGCGATCGTCGCACGGGCCTCGCGCTCGGTCAGGCCGGTGCTACGGGCCGCCTCGGTCAGGGCGTCCGCGAGGGCGGGACCGAGGCCGTTCTCGTAGGCGCGGCAGGCCGCCCAGAACAGGCGGGTGTTGCGCTGGCCCTCGTGGGCGGAGAGGACGAACTGGACCAGGCCGCGGCCGTGGTCGCCGGGGACGGCCGGGGCCGGGTGCGGGGTGCGCGGCGGGGGCAGGAGCAGGCGCAGGAGGGACGGCGGGCAGGGGGCGGGGGCCAGGTGTGCGGTGCCCGGCGCGGCGGTGTAGACGCCGTGGTCGGTGCGTGAGCCGGGGCCCACGAGGTAGCCGCCGGCGCCCCTGATGTCGATGCCGGGGGCGAGACGGCCGGCCGAGTTCGGTACGACGGCGTCCGGCGGGCCGGTGAGCCACAGATGGCGGCCGCCGCTCGGGGTCCGGACGACGACCGTCTCCGGAATCGTGAACAGATGCCGCAGGGCCAGTTCGCGCAGGGCGGCCGAGGAGTCCGTGCCGCACTTGGTGTCCAGGTCGACGCCGATCAGATGGTACGGGGGCAGCCCGCAGGCGATGCCGTAGCCGGTGGCCCAGGGTGCGGCGGCGAACAGTTCGCGGATGCGGGCGGGGTCGGTCGAGGCGTCGTACACGCCGTGGCCGAAGCGGCCGCACGCGCCGTGGCAGCGCGGTCCGGCCGGGTCGGGGTCGTCGCGGTGGGGGGAGCGCAGGGCCGGGAGTTTCGTCCGGGACAGGGGGATGACGGCCAGGCCGCGTTCGGCGGCGGACAGCGCGTGTGCGAGGGCCAGGGTCGTGGCCTGCCGGTCGGTGGTGGCCATGGATCCATGTTCGTACGTACGTTCGAAAAAGGGAAGGGGGCGCGTTCGGTGTGCGGGGCGAGCCGGGGGCGCGGCGGGCGTGCGGCGGAACGGTTCGCCCCTTGTGTCGCTTGGGGTGTGAAAGTCCAGCGCGCGCCTCCCGGGTGGAGAGGAGGCAAATCGTGGCGATAGAGGTTTATCGACTTGTCCTCACGCTTGAGTGCTAATCAGGGCATCCCGGGTGGTTCGCCGGGGATTCGGTGGGCAACTCTTGATGCGCGACGTCGTCCACGAAGTCGAGGCAGTCGGCCAACTGCCCTGACACCAGCTGTAGTTCATAAACTTCTGGCCTCTCGGGCCGCTTTCTGGAGGAACAAGATGGCAAGCATCCGTACCGCCCGCGTTGTCGCCGCCGTCGCTGCTCTCCCGCTCGCCGCCGCCCTGTTCAGCGGTGTCGCCGCCGCAGACAACGGCGCCATCGCGGGTCACGGATCGAACGCCGGTGTGGCGAGCGTCATCGGCAGCGGTGTCGGCCACGACAATTTCGGCAACTCCTCGACCACCCAGCAGAGCGCGGTCGGCAACGGCGCGTCGAACCAGAGCAACACCGCTCAGGTCAACGGTTCCGCCTTCACGGCCATCCGGCAGGAGAACGTGTCCGTCAACTTCGCCAACCTCTGGTGAGCCCGGGACGAGGTCCCTCCCGGTGAGGGCCCTCGTGGGGTGTGCTTCGGGGTCGTAACACGTCGCGCGGCGGCACTTCGGTGCCGCCGCGTCGGCGTTTTCCCGGGCCGCGCGGCGCCCGGGACCCCGGCCGTGGAGTCGTCGTCGGCGACCTTGACACCTCCCCCTATCTGACGGACAGTCAGAAAACTTCCCGGGAAGGTCCGCGAGGCAGGGAGGCCCGCCGTGCACCTCGCCCCCACGCAGCGACAGGAGAGCCTGCGCGCCGAACTGCGCGCCTATTTCCGCACCGTGCTGCCCGAACGCGGCGAACCCGCCGACCCCCGTGCCCTGTTGCGCCGCATCGGCGCCGACGGCTGGCTGGGGCTCGGCTGGCCGGTCGAGTACGGCGGCCAGGGCCGGGGCGCGGACGAGCAGTTCGTGTTCTTCGACGAGGCCCACCGGGCCGGCGCCCCGGTCTCCATGGTCACGCTCAACACCGTCGGGCCCACCCTCATGCGGTACGGCAGCGAGGAGCAGAAGGCCCGCTTCCTGCCCCGGATCCTCAGCGGCGAGGCCGACTTCGCGATCGGCTACACCGAGCCCTCGGCCGGCACCGACCTCGCCTCGCTGCGCACCCGGGCCGTGCGGGAGCGCGACGGCTGGCGCGTCGACGGGCAGAAGATCTACACCTCGGGCGCCCAGCACGCCGACTGGATCTGGCTCGCCTGCCGCACCGACCCCGAGGCGCCCCGGCACCGCGGCATCTCGATCCTCCTCGTCCCGACCGACGCTCCCGGGTTCTCCTGGGCGCCGATCGAGACGGTGGGCGGGCAGACGACCACGGCCACCTACTACGACGGCGTCCGTGTCCCCGCCGGGAACCTGGTCGGGACCGAGCACGAGGGCTGGTCGCTGATCACCGGCCAGCTCGACCACGAACGGGTCGCGCTCGCCGCGCTCGGCATGCAGGCCGAGGAGTGTCTCGAAGCCGCGCTCACCGCCGCCCGTACACCCGATCCGGTGAATCTGCGCCGCCGGATCGACGAGCCCTGGGTGCGTCTGCGGGCGGCCGAGGCGCATGCCCGTCTGGCGGCGAACCGCCTGCTCAGCTGGCGTTTGGTGGCGGACGTCGGGGCGGGCCGACTGGCTCCCGGCGAGGCGAGTGGCGTGAAATTCGCGGGAACTGAATCGACTGTCGCGACGTATCGCATGTGTCAGGAGATCGCGGGCGAGGCGGGACTGGTCCGCGCGGGTTCCCCGGGGGTCTTCGGGGACGGCGAGCTGGAGCGGCTGAACAGGGCGGCACAGATCAACACGTTCGGGGGCGGGGTGAGCGAGGTGCAGCGGGAGATCGTCGCGACGATGCGGCTCGGGATGGCACGGACGGCACGGGCGGCCGGGACGCGGAGGGAGCAGCGGTGAGCGCGGGGGTTCCGGAGGCGGACGAGCCGGGCGCGCGGCTCGCGGGGTACGAAGGGCGGGCGGCCACGGTCGCCGGCGTGGGCAAGGACCCGGTGAACCTGCCGATGATCCGGCACTGGTGCGAGGCGATGGGCGACACCAACCCCGGGTACGCGGGCCCGGACGCCGTCGCCCCGCCCACCATGCTTCAGGCGTGGACGATGGGCGGCCTGTCCGGACACGCGGGGCGCACGGGAGCCTACGACGAACTGGTCGGCCTGCTCGACGCGGCGGGCTGCACGTCCGTGGTGGCCACCGACTGCGAGCAGGAGTATCTGCGGCCCCTGCGCCCGGGCGACGAGGTGGCCTTCGACACGGTGATCGAGGCGGTGTCGGAGCGGAAGACGACGAAGCTGGGCACGGGCTACTTCGTGACGACCCGCACCGACGTCCGGGTCGCCGGCGAGCTGGTGGCCACGCACCGCTTCCGCATCCTCAAGTACGCCCCCGCGCGCCGGAAACCGCCCGCTCCACGCCCCCGGCGCCCCCGCCCGGTGGTCAACCGGGACAACGCGGGCTTCTGGGAGGGCGTGGCCGGCCACCGGCTGCTGATCCAGCGCTGCGCGGACTGCGGCACCCTGCGCCACCCCTGGCTGCCGGGCTGCAACGCCTGCGGCTGTCCGGAGTGGGACACGGTCGAGGCGAGCGGCGAGGGCACGGTCCACTCGTACGTGGTGATGCACCACCCGCCCTTCCCGGCCTTCGATCCGCCGTACGCGGTCGGCCTGATCCAACTCGCCGAGGGCGTGCGGATGGTGAGCAACGTGGTCGGGGTGCCGTACGACAAGGTGCGCATCGGGCTGCCGGTCCGGGTGGAGTTCCGCCGCTACGAGGACGACGGGGACGACGGGGACGACGGTGCTGTCGGGGGAGGCGGGGACAGCGAGGGCGCGCTGGTCCTGCCGGTCTTCCGGGTCGTCGAGGGCGAGGGCTGACATGGACTTCACACCCACCGAGGCCCAGGCCGGGGCCCGTGACCTGGCCGCGCGGATCTTCGGCGACCTCGCCCGCCCCGACCGGCTGAAGGCGGCCGGGACCGGCAGCGACCCGGAGCTGTGGAAGGCCCTGTGCGCGGCGGGCCTGGTCGGCGCGGTGACGGACCTGGGCCTGCTCGGGCTGGTGCTGCTCCTGGAGGAACAGGGGCGGACGACGGCCCAGGTGCCGTATGCGGCCAGCTGTGTGTACGGCCTGCTGGCCCTCACCGCGCACGGCAGCGACGAGCAGCGCGGCGCACTGCTCCCCGTGGTCGAGGACGGCTCGGCGGTGGTGGCCAGGGCGCTTCCCGCGCAGGGCGCGGTGCGGATCTCGCCGCGGGCCTCGGCGCGGGAGGGTGCGCGGGCCCCGGCGCGCGGTGAGCTGACCGGCACGGTCCCGGTGGTGCCGTGGCTGCGGGACGCCACCCATGTCCTGGTCGCCGACGCCGGCCGGGGGCTGTGGCTGGTCCCGCTCGGCCCGGGCACGGCCGTCACCCCGGTCGAGCTGACGGCGCCCTGGTCGGCGGGGAGGCTGACCCTCGACCGGGCACCCGCCGAGCCGGTGGGCGGCCCGGAGGCCTACGCCGACGTCCTCGCCACCGCGCGTACTGCCTTCGCCGGGCTGCAGGCCGGGGTGTGCGCGGGCTCGCTGGCGCGGGCCGTGGCGCATGTCGGCGCCCGGGAGCAGTTCGGGCGCCCGCTCGCCACCCGGCAGGCCGGCCAACTGCGCGCCGCCGACGCCCACATGGACACCGAGGCGATCCGGGTGACGGCCTACGAGACGGCCTGGCGGCGGGAGGCCGGGCTGCCGTACGCCACGCACGCGCTGAACCGCCGCCTGGTGGGCGTCCGAGGCGGGGCTGGGGGTCCCCCGCTCGAGCGAAGCCGAGAGTGGGGGAGGGTGGTCCCACGGGCCAGCATCTGCACGGCCGGGCGGGCGCCGACCTCGACCATCCGGTGCACCGGCACTTCCTGTGGGGCCGCCAGCTGGACGCGTATCTGGGCTGCGGGGCCGAAGTGCTCCAGGAACTGGGGGAGTTGATCGCACATGACGAGTGAGGTCGCGGCGGAGCCGCGGGTGGGTGCCGAGCTGCCACCGCTGGAGATCCCGGTCACGCGGACGCTGATCGTGGCGGGGGCGATCGCGTCCCGGGACTACCAGGACGTGCACCACGACGCCGAGCTGGCCCGGCAGAAGGGCTCGCCGGACATCTTCATGAACATCCTGACGACGAACGGCCTCGTCGGCAGATACATCACCGACCACTTCGGGCCGACGGCGGTGCTCCGCAAGGTCGCCATCCGGCTGGGCGCGCCCAACCACCCGGGGGACACGATGGTGTTGACCGGCCGGATCGAGGAGGTCGTCGAAGAGGACGACGGCGCCACGGCGACCGTGCGGGTCGTCGGCGCCAACGGCATCGGCCGGCATGTGACCGGGACGGTGACGGTCACCCTCCCCGGCGCGGGCGCGTCTTCCGGCCCAGCCGCGTCTTCCGGCACAGACGGGTCCCCCGGCGGAGGCGCGTCATGAGCGGGCGGACGCGGGACACCCTGGGCGGCCGTGCGGCGATCGCCGGGATCGGGGCCACCGCGTTCTCCAAGGACTCGGGGCGCAGTGAGCTGCGGCTGGCGGTGGAGGCGGTGCGGGCCGCGCTGGACGACGCGGGCCTGGCGCCGGCCGACGTGGACGGGATGGTGACGTTCACGATGGACACGAGCCCGGAGATCACCGTGGCCCAGGCCTGCGGGATGGGCGAGCTGTCCTTCTTCTCGCGGGTCCACTACGGCGGCGGCGCGGCCTGCGCGACGGTCCTGCAGGCGGCGCTCGCGGTGGCGACGGGCATGGCGGAGGTGGTGGTCTGCTACCGCGCCTTCAACGAGCGCTCGGGCCGCAGATTCGGCGCGGGCGTGCAGCACCGGGAGCCGTCGGCGGAGGGGGCGGCGCTCGGCTGGATGCTGCCGTTCGGGCTGCTCACCCCGGCCTCCTGGGTGGCGATGGCGGCCCAGCGGTATCTGTACGCGTACGGACTGACGCCCGAGGTGTTCGGGCACGTGGCCGTGGTGGACCGTAAGTACGCGGCGACCAACCCGGCGGCGTACTTCCACGGCCGCCCCCTCACCCTCGCCGAGCACGCCGCGTCCCGCTGGATCGTGGAGCCGCTGCGACTGCTCGACTGCTGCCAGGAGACCGACGGCGGACAGGCGGTCGTCGTCACCTCGGTGGAGCGGGCCCGGGACCTGCGGCATCCCCCGGCCGTGGTCACGGCGGCCGCGCAGGGCGCCGGGCGGGCGCAGGAGCAGATGACGAGCTTCTACCGGGACGAGCTGACCGGCCTGCCGGAGATGGGCGTGGTGGCCCGCCGGCTGTGGCGGTCCTCCGGCCTCGGCCCGGCCGACATCGACGTGGGGATCCTCTACGACCACTTCACACCGTTCGTGCTGATGCAGCTGGAGGAGTTCGGCTTCTGCGGCAGAGGGGAGGGGGCCGGCTTCGTCGCCGAGGAGCGGCTGCCGCTGAACACGCACGGGGGCCAGCTGGGGGAGGCGTATCTGCACGGCATGAACGGCATCGCGGAGGCGGTGCGCCAGCTGCGCGGCACAGCGGTCAACCAGATACCGGGCGCGTCCCGCACCCTGGTGACGGCCGGGACGGGGGTCCCGACGTCGGGGCTGGTCCTGACGTCGGACGGCTGAGCCGAGGGACACCGGTGACCGCGGGCCTGGGTGCCGACGGCCCTGGCTGGGGCGCGGACGACTCGGGCTGGGGTGCCGCCGACCGGGGCCGGGGTGTCGGCGACTCGGGCCGGGGGGGCGGCGGCCTGGGCCGGGGTACTGGCGGCCGACCACGGGACGGTTACCGCAGGTCACGGCGGGGGCCACGGGTGGAGACCGCCGAACCCGTGCGATCGCCCCCGCCCCGCCTCGGGGTGCGCCTCAGGGTCGAACCCGCAGATCGGGTGGACCCGTACTCCACCTTCAGGAGGTGGAGTACGCCCCACCCCTACAACCTGAGGGGGACGACGCTTCGGGACCTGCGGGCGATCCGCCGGAGCGGCTCCCACTCCTAGCGTGGAGCCATGACCACACCCGTCTGCACCAGCGCCTCGGCTGCCGCCGCACCAGCGGGACAGACCCTCCCCCACGCCCGAGTGCGCCAGGGCGGCGCTGCCCCCACGTACCCGTCGTTCGCCTCGTACGTCCGGGCCCGCCAGCCGGTCCTGCTGCGCACCGCACGCTCGCTGACCGCGAACCCGAGCGATGCCGAGGATCTGCTGCAGACCGCGCTCGCCAAGACGTACGTGGCCTGGGACCGGATCGAGGACCAGCGGGCGCTGGACGGCTATGTGCGCCGTGCGCTGCTGAACACCCGGACCTCGCAGTGGCGCAAGCGCAGGGTGGACGAATTCTGCTGCGACGAGCTGCCCGAGCCGGAGCCGGTGCCCGGTGACGACGACCCGGCCGAGCGGCAGGCGCTGCGCGACGCCATGTGGCGGGCGATCACGAAACTGCCGGCGCGACAGCGGGCGATGGTCGTCCTGCGGTACTACGAGGACCTCAGCGAGGCCCAGACCGCCGAGGTGCTCGGCGTGTCGGTGGGCACGGTGAAGTCGGCGGTGTCCCGTGCGCTCGGCAAGCTGCGCGAGAACACCGAGCTGGGCCTCATCCGCTAGCCGGCACCCCACCCGCACCCCGTCGGCGTCGAGTTCCCGTTCTCGTGGTGACGTACTCCCTAGTGACATACCGCGCGGTATGTGAGCAGAATCTGCCCTACCCCTACTGCCGCGCAGGGCAACGCCGCCCCGGGAGGACCGCCGTGCTGAGCACCATGCAGGACGTACCGCTGACCGTGACTCGGATCCTCGAACACGGAATGAAGATCCACGGGCAGTCCCGGATCACCACCTGGACCGGGGAGGGCGAGCCGCAGCGCCGCACCTTCGCCGAGGCGGGCGCGCGCGCCGTACAGCTGGCGAACGCCCTGCGGGACGAGCTGGGCGTCCGGGACGACGACCGGGTCGCGACCCTGATGTGGAACAACGCCGAGCACGTCGAGGCGTACTTCGCGGTCCCGTCCATGGGCGCCGTGCTGCACACGCTCAATCTGCGGCTGCCCGCCGAGCAGCTCGTGTGGATCGTCCACCACGCGGCCGACAAGGTCGTCATCGTCAACGGCTCGCTGATCCCGCTGCTCGCGCCGCTGCTGTCCCAGCTGCCGACCGTCGAGCACATCGTGGTCTCCGGCCCGGGCGACCGCTCCCCGCTCGCCGCCGCCGGTGCGCGGGTGCACGAGTACGAGGAACTGATCGCGGACCGGCCGACCACGTTCGACTGGCCCGAGCTGGACGAGCGCCGGGCCGCCGCCATGTGCTACACCTCCGGCACGACCGGCGACCCCAAGGGCGTGGTCTACAGCCACCGTTCGATCTACCTGCACTCCATGCAGGTCAACATGACCCAGTCCATGGGCCTGACCGACCAGGACACCTCCCTGGTGGTGGTTCCCCAGTTCCACGTCAACGCCTGGGGTCTGCCGCACGCCACCTTCATGACCGGTGTCAACATGCTGATGCCGGACCGCTTCCTGCAGCCGGCTCCGCTCGCCGAGATGGTCGAGCGTGAGCGGCCGACCCACGCGGCCGCCGTGCCCACCATCTGGCAGGGGCTGCTCGCCGAGCTGACCGCCCGGCCCCGCGACGTCTCCTCCCTCACCCAGGTCACCATCGGCGGCGCGGCCTGTCCGCCCTCCCTGATGACGGCCTTCGACCAGCTCGGCATGCGGGTCTGCCACGCCTGGGGCATGACGGAGACCTCTCCGCTCGGCACGGTGGCCCGTCCGCCGGCCCATGCGGTCGGCACCGACGAGGAGTTCGCCTACCGCCTCACCCAGGGCCGCTTCCCGGCCGGCGTCGAGGCCCGGCTCAGCGGCCCCGACGGCGAGCGCCTGCCCTGGGACGGGGAATCGGCGGGCGAGCTGGAGGTGCGCGGCAACTGGATCGCCGGCGCCTACTACAACGGCCCGGACGCCGAACCGCTGCGCCCCGCCGACAAGTTCAGCGAGGACGGCTGGCTGAAGACCGGCGACGTCGGCACCATCTCCCCCGACGGCTTCCTCACCCTCACCGACCGCGCCAAGGACGTCATCAAGTCCGGCGGCGAGTGGATCTCCTCCGTGGAGCTGGAGAACGCGCTGATGTCCCACCCGGACGTCGCCGAGGCCGCCGTGGTCGCCGTACCCGACGAGAAGTGGGGCGAGCGCCCGCTGGCCACGGTCGTCCTCAGGGAGGGCGCGCACGCCGACTTCACGACCCTGCGCACGTTCCTCGCCGAGGAGGGCCACATCGCCAGGTGGCAGCTCCCCGAGCGCTGGACGATCGTCGAATCGGTGCCGAAGACGAGCGTGGGCAAGTTCGACAAGAAGGTGCTGCGCAGGCAGTACGCGGACGGCGCCCTGGACGTCACCCGCCTCTGACCCGGCGGGGCGGGATACGCCGGCTGGGCAGGGACGAACGGTTCCTGTCCGGCCGGTGACGTGCGGGGTGCTACGTCAGTTGGTGCCGATCCGCGCCAGCAGGTCCACGATCCGGCTCTGGACGTCCGCGCTCGTGGACCGCTCCGCGAGGAACAGCACCGTCTCGCCCGAGGCCAGCCGGGGCAGGTCGGCCTGGTCGACGGCGGCGGTGTAGACGACCAGCGGGGTGCGGTTGAGCCGGCTGTTCGCCCGCAGCCAGTCGATGATCCCGGCGAACCCGGCTCCGGGCTGCCGCGGCTGCACCTGCATCAGGTCCATCACCACGAGGTTCGGCCGGAACTGCCCGGCGAGCGTCACCGCGTCGTTGTCGTTCGCGGCGCGCGCCACCTGCATGCCGCGCCGTTCCAGCGTCGCGGTCAGCGCCAGCGCGATCTCCGCGTGCTCCTCGATGAGCAGGACGCGCGGCGGGTGCTGCTCGCTGTCGCGCGGCGCGAGCGCCTTCAGCAGCACGGCGGGATCGGCGCCGTACGCCGCCTCGCGCGTCGCCTGCCCGAGTCCGGCCGTGACCAGCACCGGAACCTCGGCGGCCACGGCGGCCTGGCGCAGCGCCTGGAGGGCCGTGCGCGTGATGGGCCCGGTCAGCGGGTCCACGAACAGCGCGGCGGGGAAGGCCGCGATCTGCGCGTCGACCTCCTCGCGGGAGTGCACGATCACCGGGCGGTAGCCGCGGTCGCTCAGCGCCTGTTGGGTCGTCACGTCGGGCGCGGGCCACACCAGCAGCCGGCGCGGATTGTCCAGCGGCTCCGGGGGCAGCTCGTCGTCCATCGGCTGCGGCCGCGGCGGGTCCGCGACCTCGACGGCTCCGCCGGGACCGTCGAGCGGCTCGGGTCCCTCGGCGGCGTCGGCGTCCGGGGCGCCTATGGCGTACGACCGTCCGGCGCCCTCGGTGCCCGGCGCGGGCCGGGACTGTCCGCCGAGCGACGGCTGCGCCACGGCCGGCTGTGCGGTCGCCGCCTCGGCCCCCGGCTCCGGGCGGGCCGCCGGGTCGGGAGGCGTGCCCAGCTTGCGCCGGCGGCCGGAACCGCCGGGCGCGTGCGGCGGCGGGGTCTGCGTCTGCGTCGGCTGCTGCACCTGCGCCGCCTGCCGCGCGAACGGCACGCCCTGACCGAGGGTGCGGACGCTGATCGCCCGCCCCTGCGCGGAGTTCGGGTCGGCCGAGGCGTCCTCGGCGGGCAGCGGCTGCGCGGCCCGCGCCGCGGAGGCCACGGCGGTACCCGCGCCGGACGTGTCGTCGGCACCGGGCCATTGCTGCGGGACGGCGGCCGCGGGCGCCGGGACCTGTCCGGCACCGGCGGCGGCCGCCGCGGCGTCCTCGGCGGGCAGCGGCTGCGCGGCCGGGGCACCGCCGGCCGGGGTCGGGGTCTGCGCCGGGGCCGCCTGGGCGGGCGCGGCCGCGGCGCCGCTCTGGGCCGGTGCCGCGGTCTGCGCACCCGGCCGCGTACCGGACGCCGCCTCCCCCGGAGCGACCGGCTGAGCCGACACCGGCACGGGGGCGGGAACGGGAACGGGAACGGGAACGGGCTGGGCCTGCGCGGTCTCCGGCGTGGGCGCACCCTGGGCCGGCGGGGCCACGGCACGGCGGCGCCGGCCGGTCGGCGCGCTGGTGGGATGCGGTTGCGGCGGGGTGTGGTCCTCGGACTGGTCGAGCGGTACGGCGTCGTGCCGGCCGACGTCACCTGGCGCCGCCTCGTGCGGCTGCGTCTGCGTCTGAGGTTGCGGCTGCGGCGGGGCCTCAGGGCTCACCGGCTCGGCGGACTGCGGTGCGCGGTCGGCCTCGGCCGGCGGGAGGGCGAAGACCGGACGCGGGCCGGCCGCCTCCTGCGCGGCGGCGCGCTCGGCCGCCGCGGCCAGCGCCCGCCGGCGCCGCCCGGTCGGCTGCGCGCCCTCGCCCGGGGCGTCCTCCGCGGTGTGCTGCGAGGTACCAGGAGCCTGCTGCCCCGTGCCGCTCCCGGCGGGGAGGGCGGCCGGCAGCGCTGCCTGGGCCGGCGCCCCGGCATCGGGGCGGACGGGCACGCCCTGCGGCGGCACGGCGGCGCCGAGTCCCGTACCGGCGGCGGCCGCGCCCGCGGCATGCTCCGCCGCGGTCACCACGGCGCCCTCGCTGACGCCCGCACCGTCACCGGCGTCACCGGCGCCGTTCTCGGCGGGCCGGCCACGGCGCCGCCCGGAGCCGCTGGACGATGCCGATGCCGATGCCGATGCCGATGCCGATGTTGGTGTCGGTGCCGTCTGCTCGCCCTCGGCCGGGACCACGGCGACGGCCGTCTCCTCGGCGGGCGCGGCGGCACGCCGACGCCGCCGTCCGGTCGGCGCGGGCGCGTCCGCCTCATCGGTCTCGGCCGCGCCGGGCACGTCACCGCTCTCCAGGAAGGCGTCCGTGGAGGCCCGCCGGGCCCGCCGCCGTCCGCCACCGCCGACCGTGTACCCGTCGGCCTCGCCGTTCTCCTCCGCGACGGTCTCGGCCACCGCCGGCAGGGCGGCCACGGACCCGGCGCCCCCGCCGATCGGCACCTCCAGCACATACGCGCTGCCGCTCATGCCCGGCACCTCGTGCGTCTGGAGCACCCCGCCGTGGGCCCGCACGATCCCGCGCACGATCGGCTCGTGCACCGGGTCTCCCCCGGAGTACGGCCCGCGCACCTCGATGCGGACGACCTCGCCGCGCTGGGCGGCGGCGACCACGACCGTGTTGTCCAGGTAACCGCCCGTGGAGGCGGGCGCGTTGCCGGTGGCGTCGACGCCGGCCACGTCCGCCACGAGGTGCGCGAGCGCGGTCGCGAGCCGCCGCGGGTCGACCTCGGCCTCGATGGGCGGCGCGTGCACGGCGAACTGCACCCGGCCGGGGCCGATCAGCTCCACCGCACCGTCGACACCGGCGGCGACGACGGCGTCCAGCATCACCTTCGTCCGGGTGATGTCCTCGGTGCCGGCGTCCAGCAGCTGGTAGCCGAGGACGTTGTCGATGAGGGTGGTGATGCGCGCGTACCCGGCGGACAGGTGGTGCAGCACCTGGTTGGCCTCGGGCCACAGCTGCCCGGCGTCGTCCGCGGCCAGCGCGGACAGCTCGCGCCGCAGTTCGTCCAGCGGCCCGCGCAGCGACTGCCCGAGCAGGGTCAGCAGTTGGTCGTGCCGCCCGGCGAGCGCCTCGTACCGGTCCTTCTCACGCTCGGCGAGCGCCGCGTACCGCTCCTCGGCCGCCGCGGCGTCCTCCGTGTGCGCCTCGCGCAGCTCCTCGACCTCGGTGACGTGCTTCTGGCGCAGCGCGGTCAGATCGGAGGCGTGCTCCTCGGAGAGCCGCTCGATCTCCGCCGCGTGTGTCTTCTCCTGGGTGGCCTTCTCCTCGGCCAGCGCCTCGTACGGCCGCCGGTCGGTGAAGGTCATCACGGCGCCGACCAGCTGGTCCCCGTCGCGCACGGGGGCGGTGGTGAGGTCGACGGAGACTTTTTGCTCTCCCTTGGACCACAGCACCTGCCCGCGCACCCGGTGCTTGCGCCCGGAGCGCAGGGTGTCGGCGAGCGGCGACTCGTCGTACGGGAAGGGGGTGCCGTCGCCGCGCGAGTGCAGCACGAGGTCGTGCAGCTCCTTGCCGCCCAGCTCACCGGCCCGGTAACCCAGTATCTGCGCGGCGGCCGGGTTGACGAGCACGATCCGCCCGTCGGTGTCGGTGCCGACGACACCTTCCGCGGCCGCGCGCAGGATCATCTCGGTCTGCCGCTGCGAGCGCGCCAGCTCCGCCTCGGTGTCCACGGTCCCCGACAGGTCCCGGACGACGATCATCAGCAGCTCGTCGCCGGTGTAGCCGTAACCGTCGTAGGCCTGCTGCCCGTTCTCCAGGTTCGCGCTCGTGACCTCGACGGGGAATGACGAGCCGTCGGTCCGCCGGGCGAGCATCCGGGTCGGCTTGGTCCGACCGTGCGGGTCCATGTGATCGGGTCGCCGCATCGAGCCCGGGATCAGCCGTGAGTCGAACTCGGGCAGCAGATCGAGCAGCCCACGCCCCACGAGAGCCGTACCCGGCGCCTCGAATGCCTCGAGCGCGATGGTGTTGGCGTTGACGACGGTTCCGTTGGCGTTGACCAGGACCAACGCGTCCGGCAGAGCGTCGAGTATGGCTGCGAGGCGAGCAGCGCCTCGGGATGGCCTGCTGCTCACGAGACGCCTTCCTCCCTGTTACCGCACCTTGCCGACCGCTCGGGCCATCTTGCCAACCGGCCCGCGACGTGTCACGCGAGGGAGTCTATGCGCACGTGTTGCGCTCGCGGCGCCGGATGAGAGGGAGGTCCCACGAGGAAGTGACACCGAACCTGTGCACGACCACCGGCCGGGCCCCCGGCTCCGGCCCGGCTCCGCCTCTGGCTCCGGCCCGGCTCCGCAAGACCTTCGCGGGACCTTTACCACCGGTACGGCCTGGGTGACGCGGGAGTGATCCGACCGGGAGGCACGGCGGGCACCGCGGCGACTTCCGCGCGCCGGGCCGCCGGCGGACGGCTATGGGGTGTCGTCGGGACCAGGCCGGCCGTGACGAGCGGGGCCGGACGCACGTGCCAGGGCCCGCGACGCCGGCATGATCCGAACGACACCCCCTACGCCGATCCCAGACCGGGCAGCAGCGGCACCATCCGGTCCCACCGCCCGATCTCGCACCCGTTGCTGCGGTCGTACACGGCGTCGACGGGCCGGCCGGCCCAGGTGCCGGTGACATGGGCGGTGGCCGGACCGCCGTAGATCATGGTGCAGACGGAGCCGGGGGGCACCGGGGCGAAGGGGTCCCGCCCCCATTCCGTCGTCCCGTCCAGCGCCCGGCAGGTCCCGGCCGGGTCCAGGTGGCTTCCGCCGTCCGGATGACAGAACAGTTCGTACGTCCCGTCCTTCCCGGACCCGGCGTGCGCCACGGCGACGGTCAGATGGTCCCCGGCCCGGTCCTCGGGCCGCACGGGCGGCGGCCCGCCGGGCGCCGCGACGGCGGGTACGGCGGCGAGGGAGACCAGGGCCGAGACGGCGGTGAGGGAGGACACGGCGCAGGACACGGCGAGGACGGGGTGCGCGCCGTCGCGGCGCCCGTGCCGGAGGGGGACGCGTGACCCCCGTCGAGAGAGAAAGACCATGCCCTGCCCAACGGCTGTGCCGTCAGGACGTTGCGCCCCGCCGGGCGGAAGCCCTTTGCCCTGCGGCCCCCGTGCCTAGTACCGTGGAGCTCGATTGGTGACAGGCCGCGAGGCTGTGTCATCATCTGCACGCACCACTCGCGCGCTCGCGTGAGCGGTTGTGCTGGAGGCGTCGCCTAGTCCGGTCTATGGCGCCGCACTGCTAATGCGGTTTGGGCCTTAAAGCCCATCGAGGGTTCAAATCCCTCCGCCTCCGCACCGAACCCGAAGCCCCGGTCCTCAGGACCGGGGCTTCGGCGTTCCCGGATCATCGTCGCCCACTGCCCCTGTTTGCCGTTTTCGCAGGTCAGGTGGGGTGGGGGGAACGGATTTCACATGGCGGCGGCAGTCATGTAATGTTCTTCCTGTCGCCGGGACGGGCCGAAAGGACCGAAACGAAGACAAGAACAAAAGAACAAGCACTCGTAGCTTAACGGATAGAGCATCTGACTACGGATCAGAAGGTTGCAGGTTCGAATCCTGCCGAGTGCACATAGATCAGAGGCCCCGTGGAGAGATCCACGGGGCCTCTGGCTTTTGCTGAAGTGTTTGTTCCGGTCTCCGGCATCGCCTGCACGTCCTCTTCGAGTGGTTCGGGTCCGGTACCACGACGTTGCGTCTGCCGTCCGTGCTTGCCATGGCCGCAGCCGCGGCTTGTGCGGCCGTCGTAGGAAGACAACTGGCGGGGTTCTGGGCGGGCCTGGGGGCATGCACCTGATCTCCCTCGACCTGAAGAGCTGAAGGACTCAGGAACCGCCGCCGGGAATCCTTCCGGGGTCGGGCGTAGCGTGAGATGACGGACGTGCAATGACGGATTCGTCGTTCGAACGCAGAGCAGTGCGAGGTCACTCATGCCTCGATCCATGCGCGCGCTCGTCGCCGTAGAGGTCGGTGAGCCTGCCGAGGTGCTGCGGCTGGAGTCCCGGCCCGTTCCCGCGCCGCAAGCCGGTCAGGCGTTGATCCGTGTGAAGGCGACGCCGGTCCACGCCAGTGATCTGCACGTACTGCGTGGCCGCTACGGTTTCTCCCCCGAGTTCCCCGCTGTCGGTGGCCGCATGGAATGCGTGGGCCGCATCGAGGCCCTGGGCCCGGACACCGGGGGACCGCCGATCGGCGAGCGTGTGGTGGTCGCCGCCGTCCCGGCGGTGCCCGGACCCCCGGTGGCCGGGACGTGGCAGGAATACCTTGTCGCCGACACACGGAGGCTCCTGCCGGTTCCCGACCGGCTGAGCGACTCCAGCGCCTGCCAACTCGTCGTCAACCCGTTGACGGCGCTGCTCCTCGTGACGCGCGAACTCGACGTACAGCCCGGTGAATGGCTGCTGCAGACGGCCGCGGGTTCCACCGTCGGCCGGCTCGTCATCCAACTGTCCGGGCATCTGGGTGTGCGCACGATCAATGTGGTGCGGCGGCGTACTGCCGTCGAGGAGATCACGGCGCTCGGCGGTGACGAGGTCGTTTGCACGCAGGACGAGGACCTGGTGCGGCGTGTGGCGGAGATCGCCGGACCGGCCGGTGTGCGCAAGGCCGTCGACTGTGTCGCGGGCGAGGTGGGTGCCCAGGCGTCCCGGGCGCTGGCGCCGGGCGGAGAGGTCGTGGTCTACGGCGCGCTCTCCACGCATCGGCAGACCGATCCGGCTGCGCTGACGATCCCGCTGCAGGCACGCTCGGTCATCTACGAGACCAAAGCGGTCCGTGGCTTCTGGCTGAACCGCTGGTTCGCCGCCGTCCCGCCCGAGGACGTGCTGCGGTCGCTGTCCCGCGTTCGCGGTCTTGTCGCCGACGGGGTCCTGAGCGTCCCGCCGGGCCGGCCGTTCCCGCTCGAACGCTTCGCCGAGGCCGTCTCGCTCGCCGAAACACCCGCACACGGCGCCAAACCACTCTTCGTCTTCGAAGACGCCTGACACGCCTGAGACGGCTGGGATGGGTGAGACGGCTGGGACGGCTGGGATGAGTGGGACGGCCCGTCGTCACGTCGGTGAGATGAAGCCCCGGTCGGTGAGCCACCGGTCCAGCGAGTTGCGTTCGACCTCCCGGAGGGCCCGCGCGGTGTCGGACCTGCCGGGTCTGAACGCGGCAAGGGTGCGGTTGGCGGCCCACATGCGGATCTGGGCGACGGTGAGCGGGTCGAGTTGTCCGCGCTCGCGCCAGCGGGGGCCGGCCCCGTCGTCCACGGGCAGACTCCGGTCGAAGAACTCGTCGATCAGGCCATGCGCCTGGAAGTCGCGGTCATCCATGACGACCTCCCTTGCCGGTCTGACCAGACTGGTCGGCCCCGGCCCGGGGCGGTAGGGCCGAACGGCACCCCCACAGGGCCGAACGGCCACCGGCACCGACGGGACGCCGGCGGCCCCGAGAGTTCCGGGGCGGCCGGCGTCGTGCCCCCTAGTTCAGCTGGAACGTCGCCTCGACCGGGTAGTGGTCGCTGGGGGCGTTGGTGTCGGTCTGGCCGGTGGTCCAGCCGGACTGCGGGTCGAAGTCGACCTTGACCGTGGACACCGCGGCCGGGACCGGGCGGCCGGTGGCGTTCAGGTAGCCGATGTAGTCGAGGTCGTCGCGGTAGTCCTTCGGGAAGGACTCGACGCCGGACATGTACTGGCACCAGGCGGAGACCGGGCAGTCCATGGTCCGCAGGCTCTGGGAGGAGTCGGTGGCGGGGGTGCCGAGGACGCCGTTCACCGCGCTCTGGGCATTGGCGTAGTCGCCGCGCGACTGGCCGCCGTAGTACTCCACGTTCATGTCGCCGCCGATCAGCACCGGACCGCTGGTGCCGGCGATGCCGTCCGCCCAGGAGCGGATCTCCTTGAGCTGGGCGAGGCGGGTGGCCTGGGTGGTGTCGGTGGAGGTGTCGGACTCGTCGGCCTGGAGATGGGTGCCGACGACCCAGCTCCTCACCCCGCCCTTGTCGATCTGCGCCAGCGCCGCGCCCTTGTTGGCGTGGTAGTCCCAGGTGCCGTAGGTCGAGTTGCTGAAGACGTGGGCGTACTGGGCGGTGATCGGGTACTTGGAGAGGATCATCGTGCCGCCGTTGATGACGAACAGCGAGTTGGAGCAGTCGCCGCTGATGCCGTTCCAGCCGCCGCCGGAGCACGTCTGGCCGACGACCGGGGTGTGGTACGGGTACAGGTCGGCGAGCTTGCTGGTGATGTCGGCGGTCGAGGTGTTGTTGAAGTCCTCGTCCAGCACGACCACGTCCGCGCTGTGCTTGCGGATGATCGACTCGATGACCGGGGTGCGCTGGGCCGCCTTCTCGTTCTGGGTCGTGTCGACGATCGGGGTGCCGAGGTCGACGTTCCAGGCGAACACCGACAGGTTGGTGCCGGTGGCCGCGCTCGCGGCGGGGGCCGTGTAGCCGCCGGCGCCGAGCAGCAGGGCCGCCGCCGCGGAGGTGAGGGCGGTAGCGGTACGACGCGAGACCATGCGCTCTCCAGGAGGAAGGGGGAGGGGGCCCCGGCCGGCCGGTGTGCGGCCGACGATCGGGGCGCGTCCATGACAGCGCGACAGACTCTAGGTACTCACCGGTACGGCGGAAAGAACATCGACGCGAACAACGATGGATCGATCCGTGGAGAAAAGGTGTCTGGACAAGTTGGAGGGTGGGGGAGTCGAACCGTCCGGTTGTCGCAGGGGTGGCCGCTCGTACGGTGTGCGCACCGCGTGCTCTGACGTCGGCCGCTCCCGGCCCGCTGTCAGACCCTCCCCCTACTCTCGGGAGGGATGGCACGTGAATGGAGATGCTCGGGACTGCGCTGGTCGGCGGACGGGCCGGTGCTGGTCTGGGACGGTGGGCGGCGCAGCGTGCCGGTGTGGGGGAAGCGGGTCTCCTTCGCCGTGCCCGAGGGCGGGGTGCGGACCTGCGTCGGGGCGCGGGGGAACAGCTGCCCGGTGCGGGCCGGCATGCCGGGCAGGAGCACGGGGGCCCGGTGCGAGGAGTGTGCCCGGCTGGACCGGGCCCACTCCGTGGCCGCCGACACGATCGCCGACGACCCCCGGCCGTACCGGGTGTATCTGGCATGGTTCGGACCCGGACTGGTCAAGGTCGGGATCACCGCGGCCGAGCGCGGGGACGCCCGGCTGCTGGAGCAGGGTGCCGTCTGTTTCAGCTGGCTCGGCACCGGCCCGCTGATGGCCGCCCGGCGCACCGAGGAGCTGTTGCGGGCCGCGCTGCGGGTGCCGGACCGGATTCCGTACGCGGAGAAGCGGGCGGTGCGGGCGGCGCTGCCGAAGGCCGCGGCGGAGCGCGCCGCCGAGGTGCGGGAGCTGCATGCGCGGGCCGTGGCGCTCCCGGCCTGGCCGGAGTCGCTGCGGCCCGCCGAGTGCCGGGTCACCGATCATCTCGGCGTGTTCGGGCTCGACCGGGCGCCGGGTGCGTTCGGTGAGGTCGTGGAGCTGGCGCCGGGCGGCACCGTGACCGGGAACCTGGTCGCCGCCGCCGGGCCCGACCTGCATCTGGCGGTCGGCGGGCGCGGGGTCGTCGTGCTGGACACCCGGCTGATGGCGGGGTGGGGGCTGGTGCCGGGCGAGTCCCGGGAGCTCCGACTCGGATTTCCCGTGCGGGAGTTCAGACAGGAGCCGGACATGTTGTTCTGACCGAACGTAAAGAAACCGAACGTAAAGAATCGGATCCCGGACGGATCCCCTTCGGCAAGATCCATGGACACGCGGCAGGGCGTGCGCCGACGGTTGTCGTCATGAGCGAACAACCCGACACCACTGTCGTTCCCACTCCCGCCCACGAACCCCCTTACTACGCCGTCGTGTTCACCTCCGTACGCCGCGGCGACGACGAACCCGGTGCGTACGAGCGGACCGCCGCCCGGCTCTCGCGTCTCGTCCGGGAGATCCCCGGCTTCCTCGGAGAGGACTTCGCCCACAGCCCGGGGCCGGGCGGACTCGCCGTATCCGTGGCCTACTTCCGGGATCCGGCCGGGATCGAGCGGTGGCGGGACCATCCGGAGCACCTCGACGCCAAGCGGCACGGACGGGAGCGGTGGTACGAGCGGTACACGATTCACATCGCCCGTGTCGAGCACAGTCACGCCTTCGCACGGGGGGCCTGACGCCGGGGCGCTTCCCAGGTGCCGCCTGAGAGCCGCCTGTGCGTTTCTCAGGCAAATCACAGATTGCGGAAAGCGTCTTCTCAGAGGGCCCGGACAAGGTGTGCACCATGACCACGACCTCGCCCCAGGGGCGCACCGAACTGCTGAGGCCGGACGGGAGCCCCGTCCGCGTGCTTGTGGTGGACGACGAGCTGTCGATCACCGAACTGCTGAGCATGGCCCTTCGTTACGAGGGCTGGCAGATCAGGAGCGCGGGCGACGGGCAGGGCGCGATACAGACCGCCCGGGAGTTCCGGCCCGACGCCGTCGTCCTGGACATGATGCTGCCCGACATGGACGGGCTCGCCGTCCTCGGCCGGATGCGCCGCGAACTGCCGGACGTGCCCGTCCTGTTCCTGACCGCCAAGGACGCCGTCGAGGACCGGATCGCCGGGCTCACCGCGGGCGGGGACGACTACGTCACCAAGCCGTTCAGCCTGGAGGAGGTCGTGGCGCGGTTGCGAGGGCTCATCCGCCGGTCCGGTGCCGCCGACCGGCGCTCCGACTCGGTGCTCGTCGTCGGGGACCTGACCCTGGACGAGGACAGCCACGAGGTGTCGCGGGCCGGTGACAACATCCACCTCACCGCCACCGAGTTCGAGCTGCTGCGCTTCCTCATGCGCAACCCGCGGCGCGTGCTCAGCAAGGCGCAGATCCTGGACCGCGTGTGGTCGTACGACTTCGGCGGACAGGCCAACGTGGTCGAGCTGTACATCTCGTACCTGCGGCGGAAGATCGACGCCGGACGCGAGCCGATGATCCACACGCGGCGTGGGGCCGGTTACCTCATCAAACCCGCCGTGTCATGAGCAGGCGACGACGGCCGGCCCCGCAGAGGAAACAGCAGCAACAGGGCCAACCGAAGCGGCAGCAGCGGCAGCGGCGACGCGCCGGGCAGCCGCGCACTCTGCGGACCCGGCTCGTCGTCGCGTCGGTGGTGCTGATCGCGGTGGTGTGCGCGGTGATCGGCACGGTCACCACGCTCGCGCTGCGCCAGCATCTGTACCAGCAGCTGGACTTCAAGGTGAGGGACATCGGCATGCGCGCGGTCGGCCATCCGCAGCTGCCGGACGGCGGCGACGGGAACCTGAGCGGTCTCGGCGGTCCGGGCTCCTCCCCGGCCGACGACACCACGCCGGGCGAGAAGGTCGTCAACCTGCTCACCAAGGGCCCGACGCAGCCGAAGACCATCGCCGCGTACGTGCGGAGCGGCTCGATCGTGAGCGCGGCCGTCGCGGAACAGCAGAACTACACCACCGGCTTCTTCAAGCAGATGAAGGCCGACGGCCTGAACACGGCGCAGAAGAACGTCCTGAACTCCGTGGCCAAGGACAATGATTCACACGTCGTGGAGATCCCCGGGCTCGGGGACTACCTCGTCAAGTACATGACGAGCCGGGACGGCAGTGACGCCTTCTACGTCGCCCTGCCGACCCAGGACGTCGACGACAACATCAACGCGCTGATCCTGATCGAGGTCCTGGTCACCGTGGCCGGTCTCGTGGCCGCCGGTATCGCCGGTTTCGTGCTCGTCGGTGTCGCCACCCGCCCCCTGCGCAAGGTCGCGGGCACCGCCACCCACGTCTCCGAACTCCCGCTGCACACCGGCGAGGTGAAGCTCAGCGAGCGGGTCCCGGAGTCCGAGTGCGATCCGCACACCGAGGTCGGCCAGGTCGGCGCCGCGCTCAACCGTATGCTCGACCATGTGCACGGCGCCCTGCACGCCCGGCAGCAGAGCGAGACGCGGGTACGGCAGTTCGTCGCCGACGCCAGCCACGAGCTGCGCACGCCGCTCGCGTCGATCCGCGGCTACGCCGAGCTGACCAGGCGCGGACGCGAACAGGTCGGGCCCGACACCCGGCACGCCCTCGGCAGGATCGAGTCCGAGGCGGGCCGGATGACCCTCCTCGTCGAGGACCTCCTGCTGCTCGCCCGGCTCGACGCCGGACGGCCGCTCCAGTTCGAGCAGACCGATCTCGTGCCGCTCGTCGTGGACACCGTCAGCGACTCCCGCGCGGCCGGCATGGACCACAACTGGCGCCTCGACCTGCCCGACGAACCCGCGCTCGTGTCGGCGGACGCGGCCCGCGTCCAGCAGGTGCTGGTCAACCTGCTCGGCAACGCCCGCAAACACACGCCACCGGGGACGACCGTCACCGCGCGCGTGCGGCGGCGCGGAGCCTGGATGTGCGTCGACGTCGAGGACAACGGGCAGGGGATTCCGCCCGAGTTGCTGCCGCACGTCTTCGAGCGGTTCGCGCGCGGCGACTCCGCGCGCTCGCGTGCCACCGGGTCCACCGGGCTCGGGCTGGCCATCGTGCAGGCCGTCGCGACCGCGCACGGCGGTGCGGTGACCGTGGACAGCGTGCCCGGGCGGACCGTGTTCACCGTGCGTCTGCCGGCGCTTGCTCCGGCCAGCCCCCGGCCGGCCCCCGAAACGGAGTGGCAATCGCTTTCACAGGCGCAGCACAGTGCCACCACATGGGTGCGACAGGGGGCCTGAGTTGAGTCGGTTCCATGCGAACCGACTCTTCTCCCGGCACTCTGCCGGCGCGGGAGCACCTCCCGGCCGCAGCCGCCGGTACGCCTGTCCTGGACGTAGTGATCCCCGTCTACAACGAGGAGAAGGACCTCCAGCCGTGCGTCCGTAGACTGCACGACCACCTCAAGCGCACGTTCCCGTACGCGTTCCGCATCACCGTCGCGGACAACGCGTCGACGGACACCACCCCCCAGGTGGCGGCGCGCCTGGAGCAGGAGATCCCTGAGGTCAGCCACTTCCGCCTGGAACAGAAGGGCCGCGGCCGGGCCCTCGCGACCGTGTGGTCCGCGTCCGACGCGCCGATCCTCGCCTACATGGACGTCGATCTGTCCACCGACCTCAACGCCCTGCTGCCGCTGGTGGCGCCGCTGATCTCGGGCCACTCCGACCTCGCGATCGGCTCCCGGCTCGCCCGCAGCTCGCGCGTGGTGCGCGGCCCGAAGCGGGAGTTCATCAGCCGCACCTACAACCTGATCCTGCGCGGCTCGCTGCAGGCCCGCTTCTCGGACGCCCAGTGCGGCTTCAAGGCCATCCGGCGCGATGTGGCCCAGGTGCTGCTGCCACTGGTGGAGGACACCGGCTGGTTCTTCGACACCGAGATGCTGGTGCTCGCCGAGCGGGCCGGCCTGCGGATCCACGAGGTGCCGGTGGACTGGGTCGACGACCCCGACTCCACCGTGCACATCGTGAAGACCGCGACCGACGACCTCAAGGGCGTCTGGCGGGTCGGCAAGGCCCTGGCCACCGGTTCGCTGTCGCTGGACCGGCTCACCCGGCCGTTCGGCGACGACCCGCGCGACCGCGACATCCAGGACGTGCCCAAGGGCCTGGCCCGCCAGCTCGTCGGCTTCGTCGCCGTCGGGGTCCTGTCCACCCTCTTCTACCTGCTGCTCTACAGCCTCTTCCGGCAGTTCTCCGGCTCCCAGGTCGCCAACGCGTTCGCCCTGCTGGTCTCGGCGGTCGCCAACACGGCCGCCAACCGGCGGCTCACCTTCGGGGTGCGCGGCCGGGGCGGCGCCGTCCGGCACCAGGCGCAGGGCCTGGTCGTCTTCGGCATCGGTCTCGTCCTGACCAGCGGCTCGCTGGCCGCCCTGAACGCGGCCGGCTCCAACCCGGCGCACTCCACCGAGCTGGCGGTGCTCATCGCCGCCAACCTCGCCGCGACCGTGCTGCGCTTCCTGCTCTTCCGCGCCTGGGTCTTCCCGGACCGCGGCGACTCCGGCCCGGGTCCGGGCCCCGGCTCCGGTCCCGGTTCTGTTTCGACCGTGGTCGCCGGGCACACCCCGTACCCGCCGCTGCCGCACCGGCAGCCGTACGAAGCCGGGGACGGCACCTGGCCGGACGCCACCCTGCGGTTGCAGCCGGTGCGCCCCCACGACACCGATCCGAGGGACCCCCGATGAGCGTCGACCAGCAGAGCGGTACGGCCGCGTGGCTGCCGTCCGCCATGGCTCCCCCGCCGGCCCTGCGGGCCGGTGAGCCCCGGCGGCCCTTCTTCCACCGGCTGTGGCACGGCCGGCCCGAGGACCCTCGCTGGGCCCGCCCGGCCCTCCTCGGCCTGCTGGCCGCCACCCTGGCCCTCTACCTCTACGGCCTCAGCGCCTCCGGCTACGCCAACTCCTTCTACTCGGCGGCCGTCCAGGCGGGCAGCAGGTCCTGGAAGGCGTTCTTCTTCGGCTCGCTGGACGCGGGCAACGCCATCACCGTGGACAAGCCGTCGGCGTTCCTGTGGCCGATGGAGCTGTCGGTCCGGGTCTTCGGCCTGAACTCGTGGGCGATCCTCACGCCCGAGGTGCTGATGGGCGTGGGCTCGGTCGCGGTGGTCCACGCGGGCGTACGGCGCCGGTTCAGCCCCGTCGCCGGTCTGATCGCGGGCGCGGTGCTCGCGCTCACCCCCGTCGCCGCGCTGATGTTCCGGTTCGACAACCCGGACGCGATGCTGGCCCTGCTGATGGCGCTGGCCTGCTACTTCGTCGTACGGGCCGTGGAGGACGACCGGACGAGGTGGCTGGTGTGGGCCGGGGCCGCGGTCGGCTTCGCCTTCCTCGCCAAGACGCTCCAGGCGTTCCTGATCCTGCCGCCGCTGGCGACCGTGTACGCGGTGTGCGCCCCGGTCCCGGTGAGGAAGCGGTTCGCCCAGCTGGCCGCCGCCACCCTCGCGCTCGTCGTCGCGGGCGGCTGGTGGGTCGCGATCGTCGAACTGTGGCCGGCCTCCTCGCGCCCCTACATCGGCGGTTCGCAGCACAACAGCTTCCTGGAGCTGACCTTCGGCTACAACGGCCTCGGCCGGATCAACGGCGACGAGACCGGCAGCGTCGGCGGCATGGGCGGCGCGGGCGGCACCGGCCAGTGGGGGGAGACCGGCTGGGACCGGATGTTCGACTCCGAGATCGGCGGCCAGATCTCCTGGCTGCTGCCGGCCGCGCTGATCCTCCTGGCCGCCGGTCTGGTGGCCACCCGCAGGCTGCGGCGCACGTCCGTCACCCGGGCCTCGTTCCTGGTCTGGGGCGGCTCGCTGCTGATCACCCTGGTGGTCTTCAGCTACATGGCGGGCATCTTCCACCAGTACTACACCGTGGCCCTCGCCCCCTACCTCGCGGCCGTGACCGGCATGGGCGCCGGGCTGCTGTGGGAGAAGCGGCAGGAGCTGCGGGCGTCGATCACGCTGGCCGCCTCCGTGGTCGCGGCGGCGGTCTGGGGCTACGTCCTGCTCAACCGCACCACCGACTACCTTCCCTGGCTGAAGTGGCTGGTGCTGACCGGCGGTCTGACCGCCGCGCTGGGCCTGGCCTTCGCGGGCCGGATCTCCCGGCAACTCGCCCTCGGGGCGGCGGCGGTGGGCCTCGTGGCCGCGCTCGCCGGTCCGACGGCGTACACCCTCAGCACGGTGGACTCCGCGCACACCGGCTCCATCCCGACGGCCGGTCCGGCGGGCGCGGGCATGATGGGCTTCGGCGGCGGTCCGGGCGCCGGCAAGGGCGGCATGCGCGGCGGCTTCGGCGGTGGCATGCCCGGCGGGCAGGGCCGGCAGGGTCAGCAGGGCCGGAACGGCAACGGCCTCCCGGGCGGGGGAATGCCGGGCCGGAACCGGCAGAACGGCAACGGCTTCCCCGGCGCGGGCCGGGCGGGCGAGGGCGGCATGCGCGGCGGCATGGGTGCCGGCGGCCTGCTGAACGGCGCGAGCGTCTCTTCCGCCGCCCAGAAGCTGCTGACGCAGGATGCCTCGAAGTACACCTGGGCCGCCGCGTCCATCGGCTCCCAGAACGCGGCCAGTTACCAGCTCGCCACCGGTGACCCGGTGATGGCGATCGGCGGCTTCAACGGCACCGACCCGTCCCCGACACTCGCGCAGTTCGAGAAGTACGTGGCGGACGGCAGGATCCACTACTTCATCGCCGGCGGCGGCACGGGCGCCGGCATGGGTACCAGCAGCAACGGCGCCGCCTCGCGGATCAGCGCGTGGGTCCAGAAGAACTTCACGAAGGTCACGGTCGGTTCGGCCACCTTCTACGACCTCACGCAGAGGAAGAGCGGCTGAGCGAGCGGCCGGGAAATGTGTCGTACACCGTATAGTGACTGCTATACGGTGTACGGCATGTCCACCTCCCAAGGCCATCCCCAGCGGTGGCTGATCCTCGGCGTCATCTGTCTCGCGCAGCTCACCGTGCTGCTCGACAACACCGTCCTGAACGTGGCCATCCCCTCGCTGACCTGCGAGCTGCACGCGGCCACCTCGGACATCCAGTGGATGATCAACGCGTACTCCCTGGTGCAGTCCGGTCTGCTGCTCACCGCGGGCAGCGCCGCCGACCGCTACGGCCGCAAGAAGATGCTCATCGCCGGCCTCGCCCTGTTCGGCATCGGCTCGCTCACGGCCGGACTCTCCCACTCCGCCGGGCAGTTGATCGCCGCGCGGGCCGGCATGGGCATAGGCGGCGCGCTGCTGGTGACCACCACGCTCGCGGTGGCGATGCAGATCTTCACGCCCGAGGAGCAGCCCAGGGCGATCGGCATCTGGAGCGCGGTCAACGCTCTCGGCTTCGCGACCGGCCCGCTGATCGGGGGCTTCCTGCTGGGCCACTTCTGGTGGGGCTCGATGTTCCTGGTCAACATCCCGGTCGCGGCGCTGGCCCTGGTCGCCGTCGTGGCCCTCGTGCCGGAGTCGAAGAACCCCCGCGGGGACCGTCCGGACCTGCTCGGCGCGCTGCTGTCCACCGTCGGCATGGCCGCGGTCGTCTTCGCGATCATCTCCGGCCCGCTGCACGGCTGGACCTCGCCGCAGGTGCTCGCCACCGCGGCCGTGGCGGTGCTGGTGCTCGGGGCCTTCGCCCGCTGGGAGAGCAGGGTCGAGGAGCCGATGCTCGACCTGCACTTCTTCCGGGACCGCCGGTTCACGGGTGCGGTCGCGGGGGCCGTACTCCTCAGCTTCGGCATGACCGGTTCGCTGTTCCTGCTCACCCAGCACCTGCAGTTCGTGCTCGGCTACGCGCCGTTGGAGGCCGGGCTGCGCACCGCTCCGCTGGCGCTGACGGTCGTGCTGCTCAACTTCACCGGTGTCGCGGCGAAGTGGTCCACGAGGCTCGGCACGCCGGTGTCGATCGCGCTCGGCATGGTGCTGATGGCGGCGGGACTGGTGACCATCGCCGAGATCGACACGAACGGCTACGCCGGTACGCTGCTGGGCCTGCTGCTGATCGGCGCGGGCTGCGCGATCGCCAACCCGGCGATGGCCCACGCCATCATGGGCGCGATCCCTCCGGAGAAGGCGGGCGTGGGAGCCGGGATCAACGGCACCCTCGCCGAGTTCGGCAACGGTCTCGGCGTGGCCGTTCTGGGCGCCGTCCTCAGCTCGTCCGTCGCGTCGGGGGCGTCCTTGTCCTCCGGTCTGGGCGCCGGTCAGCTGGTGGGCGCGGTGGCGGTGCTCGCCGGGGGGTTCGTGGCGGCGGGGCTGCTGCGCAGGGCGGAGCGGGTGGCGGCGTAGGGCGCGGTCGCGCCCCTAGAGTTGGACCACTTGGCCGAAGTCGCAGAGGGAGAGGCGCCGATGGTGGAGCAGGGTGCGCGGTCGGCGCGGGGCAGCGTGTGGTTCCAGGGGGAGAAGGCACAGCGCAGCGGACGCGGCGGCCAGCCCGCGGGGCTGGACCGGAAGCGGATCACCGACGCGTCCGTACGGCTGCTGGACGCCGAAGGGCTGGCGAAGTTCTCCATGCGGCGGCTGGCCGCCGAGCTGAACGTCACCGCGATGTCCCTGTACTGGTACGTCGACACCAAGGACGACCTGCTCGAACTCGCCCTGGACGCCGCCTTCGGAGAGCTGCCGCTGCCCGATCCGGACACCGGGGGCGAGGACTGGCGCGAGCAGTTGCGCAGGCTGGCCGCCGAGTACCGGGCGCTGCTGGTACGGCATCCCTGGCTGTCACCGCTGGCGGGCAGCTATCTCAACATCGGCCCGAACTCGCTGGCCTTCTCACGCGTGGTCCAGCGGGTCGTCCGCCGGGCCGGGCTGCCCGCGCACGGGGTGATGGGGGCGATCTCGGCGGTCTTCCAGTTCGTCTACGGCTACGGCACGATCGAGAGCCATTTCAGCGCCCGGATCGCGGACACGGGGCTGAGCGCCGACGAGTACTACGAGCAGGCCATGGCCAGGGTGGCCGAGACCCCGGAGACCGCCGGGGCCATCGAGGAGTCCAGGGACCTCGTGGCGGCCCGCGGCGGTGACACGGTCGCCGAGATGCTGGACCGCGACTTCACCTTCGCCCTGGACCTGCTGATCGCGGGCATCGAGGCAATGGTCAGCCGCGGCTGACCCCCTCCTCACCCCTCATCCCTCGTCGGCCGGCCGCGCGGGAAGGCCTCCGGTCGCCACGGGGCCCTGCCGGTCGGGTGGGGGCGGGCGGTGCTCATCGGTCGTCGGTCAGCCGCGCCGGAAAGCCTCCGGTCGCCACCGGGCCCCAGCGGTCGGGGGTGATGCGGATGATGGACTTGCCCTGCTTGAGCATCGCCTCGCGGTATTCGTCCCAGTCGGGGTGTTCCCCGGCGATGTTGCGGTAGTACTCGACGAGCGGTTCCACGGAGTCGGGGGTGTCGATGACCTCGGCGGTGCCGTCGACCTGGACCCAGGGGCCGTTCCACTCGTCGCTCAGGACGAGGACGCTGACCCGCGGGTCGCGCTGGGCGTTGCGGGTCTTGGCGCGCTCGGGATAGGTGGAGACGACGATCCGGCCCGCGTCGTCGACCCCGCAGGTCAGCGGGGAGGCCTGCGGCCCGCCGTCGGCGCGGCGCGTGATGAGCAGCGCGCGATGGCGGGGGCGTACGAAGTCGAGCAGTTCGGCGAGCGATACACGGGTGTTGGTCGCGATGTTCGGTGCCATGACGAGTCAGCCTAGGGGCAACCCCCGCCCCTGTGGCTGACCCTGCTGTGCCTACGCCTGGGGCAGTGAGTCGCCCTGGACCGCCTGGATGTCCAGCTCGACCTTCAGCGTCGTGCCGATCGCGGCGATGCCGGCCTGGAGGACCTGGTTGTAGTTCATGGCGAAGTCCTCGCGGCGCAGCTCGGCCGTCGCGCGGAACGCGGCCCGCGTGCCGCCCCAGGGGTCGGCGCCGGTGCCGAGGTAGGCCAGGTCCAGGTCGACCGGCCGCACGATCCCGTGCATGGACAGCTCGCCGTGCACCGTCCAGCGGTCCGAGCCGGCCGGCGACAGGCCCGTGGAGCGGTACGTGATCTCCGGGTACTGCTCGACGTCCAGGAAGTCCCCGGACTTCAGGTGCGTGTCCCGCATGCCGTTGCCCGTGTCGACGGACGCGGCCTTGATCACGGCCTCCACCCGGGACTTGGCGATGTCGTCGGGCGCGATCTCGATCGTGCCGCCGAACTCCGCGAACCGGCCGTGCACGCTGGAGATGCCCAGGTGCTGGGCGACCGCGGCGACGGAGGAGTGCACCGGGTCGATCGTCCAGGGGCCGGGCGGCGGCAGCTCGGTGCCGCCCTGCCGGGCCAGCGTGACCGTGCCGACCTCGGCCCGGCCGCTCGCGGTGACGATCGCCGAGGAGGCCGCGGGCGCGTAGCCCACGGCGGTCACGATCACGGTGTACGCCCCCGGCACCAGCTCGGTGGCGTCCCGTACGGTCCCCTCGGCGTCCGTCTCGGCGCGCAGCACCTGCGAACCGGTCATGTCGGTCACCGTGACGACCGCGTGCGACACGGCCCACCCGTCCCGCGTACGGATCTTCGCGGTCAGTCCCATCCCGTTTTCTCCCTGCAAAGCCTTGCCCATTGGTCTCAAGCGAACCGGCCCGTGGCACACGCACGACGTCTACGACCGTACGTGTGCCACGGGCCGGGGTGGAACTACTCGCCGGGGTGAGCGAGCTCGATCTGGTGCCCGTCGACCCCGGCGCCGGCCACGGTCAGGGCCGTCGCCACCGGCGGGTAGCCCGTCGCGATGACGGTGTACTCGCCGCTGTCCAGGTCGGTGAAGGCGTACGCGCCGTCCGCACCGGTGGTGGCGGTGCCGACCACGTTGCCGGCCTGGTCGACCAGGGTCACCCGGGCGTCGGCCAGCGGGCCGTGCGGGGCCCGGACGACACCCTGGAGCTGGGCACCGGCGTCCAGGTCGATCTCGATCCGGGTGAGCCCGGTGGTGCCGACCTCGATCGGCAGGGCGCGCGGCCGGAAGCCGCTCGCGTTGACGGCCAGGGTGACCGTGCCCGGCACCAGGTCGGTGAAGGCGAACTGGCCCTGCTCGCCGGTGGCGGCGGTGGCCAGCAGGTCACCGCGGACGTCGGTGACGATCACCATGGCGTCCTTGACCGGCAGCGCGCTGCCCGCGGCCCGGACCACACCGGTCAGCCCGCTGGTGCCGCTGAGCAGGATGTCGTACGACAGCGGCTCGCCGCCCACCACGATGGTGGAGGCCTGCGGCTGGTAGCCGTCGGCGGAGGCGATGAGGACGTACGAGCCCGTGCCCGGGGCGTCGACGGAGTAGGAACCGTCGCCCTGGGCGACCGCGCGGCCCAGCTGGCGGCCGGTCAGCGAGATCAGGGTGACCGCGGCCTGCGGGACCGGGGCGCTCTCGGCGCCGCGGACGAAGCCGTGCACCGGGGTGCCGCCGCTGCCGCCCGAGCCGGGCTCGGCGAGCGCGACGGCGGTCGCCACCGGCGCGGCGGCCGTGGCGGCGGCCGTGGCGACAGCCGGGGAAACAGCGGAGGCGTCCGAGACGACGGGCGTGGCCCAGCTGGGCACCTTCTGCTGTGCGGGCTGCTCGGCGTTCATCGCGTTCTCCACAGTGGTCACCACGCTCTCCACGGGGGCGGCGGCTTCCGTGACCGCCACGCTCTTCTCCTGCGCGGCCTGGGCCAGCGCGCCGGACGTCCGCAGCGGGACCTCCTTGATGAACAGCACCGTGATGAACGCGATCAGCGCGAACGGGGCCGCGTAGAGGAAGACGTCCGCGATGCCGTGGCCGTAGGCGCCCTCCAGCCAGGTGCGCACCGGCGTCGGCAGCGCGTTCATGTCGGGCAGGTTGCTGTTGCCGACGGCCTTGGCCGCGGCCTGCTGCGCCTGCGGGCTCAGCTGGGTGATCGTGTCCTTGGCGTGGTGGGTGATCCGCTCGGACATGACCGAGCCGAGCACGCCGACGCCGACCGCACCGCCGAGGGAGCGGAAGAAGCTCACCACGGAGGAGGCGGCGCCCAGCTCGTGCGGGGCGACCTGGTTCTGCGTGGACAGCACCAGGTTCTGCATCATCGTGCCGACACCGATGCCGAGCAGCGCCATGTAGATCGACAGCTCCCAGTACGGGGTGTCGTAGCGCATCAGGCCGAGCAGGGCGAGGCCCGCGGTGAGGGCGACGCCGCCGCCGACCAGCCAGCCCTTCCAGCGGCCTGTGCTGGTGATGAAGCGGCCGGAGACCATCGACGCGACGAACAGGCCGCCGATCATCGGGATGGTCATGACGCCGGACATCGTCGGCGACTTGTCGCGGGCCAGCTGGAAGTACTGCGAGAAGAACACGGTGCCCGCGTACATGCCGACACCGACGAACAGGGAGGCCAGCGAGGCCAGCGTGATCGTGCGGTTGCGGAAGAAGCGCAGCGGGATGATCGGCTCGGCGGCCTTGGTCTCGGTGAACACGAACAGCAGCGCCAGCACGATCGTGCCGCCCACCATCGTGTACGTCTGCCAGGACAGCCAGGCGTACTTGTCGTTGGCGAAGGTGACCCAGACCAGCAGCAGCGAGGCGGCCGCGGTGATGAAGAAGGCGCCGGTCCAGTCGACCTTGACCTTCCGCCTGACGACCGGCAGGTGCAGCGTCTTCTGCAGGACGACCAGCGCGATCAGCGCGAAGGGGATACCGACGAACAGGCAGTAGCGCCAGCCGAGCCAGGAGGTGTCGGTGATGACACCGCCGAGCAGCGGGCCGCCGACGGTCGCGAGGGCGAAGGTGGCACCGGTGTAGCCGGAGTACCGGCCGCGCTCGCGCGGGGAGATCATCGCGGCCATGATGACCTGCACCAGGGCGGACAGACCGCCGGCGCCGAGGCCCTGGATGACACGCGCGCTGATCAGCATCGCCGGGTTCTGCGCGAGACCGGCGACGACCGAGCCTATGACGTAGATGACCAGGGATATCTGGACGAGGGCCTTCTTGCTGACCAGGTCGGCGAGCTTGCCCCACAGCGGCACGGAGGCGGTCATGGCGAGCAGTGCCGCCGTGACGACCCAGGTGTAGGCGGACTGGCCGCCGCCGATGCTCTTGATGATCGTCGGCAGTGCGTTGGTGACGATCGTCGAGGAGAGGATGGCGGCGAACAGGCCCAGGAGCAGGCCGGACAGCGCCTCCATGATCTGCCGGTGCGTCATCGGGGCGTGCTCGGCCGAGGAGCCTCCCCCATGCTTGGCATGAGCCCGCACACCGGCTGGTGTGGTCGTTGCCATGGGCTTCCTTTGCTTACGTGTTTGCGGGTGTACGGGTGGTCTCTTCGAGCACGGGGGCGGGGATGCGGCACGCCGAGGAGGCGGACCGGCAGTCGCCGAACGAGTCGCGCAGGCGGGTCATCAGCCGGATGAGCTGGCCGACTTCTTCGTCGGTCCAGTCGGCGAGCCGTTCCGCGAGCAGGTGCGTGGTGCGCCGGGACAGCTCGTCGAGCTGTGCCAGCCCGGCGGGTGTCAGACGCAGGATCCGCGAGCGCTTGTCCGCGGGGTCCGGCAGCCGTTCGATCCAGCCGCGCGCGGCGACGTGCGCGACATGCCGGCTGGTGACCGACATGTCCACGGAGAGCAGCTCAGCGAGCTTGCTCATGCGCATGTCGCCGTGGCGCCCCAGCAGGGTCAGCACGGCGGCCGAGCCGGTCGGGCAGTCGGGCGGAAGGATCCGCCCCAGGTCCCGCTTCACGGCTCCGACGGCACTGAGCTGACGCGCCAGCTCTTCGAACTGCGCCTGCTCGGCCATCACACCTCCCGTATTCGTTGCTTGGGGCAACCATAGGGATGATTGGTTGCTGCAGGCAAACGAATCGGGGCCCGATGATGCAAAAACTTGGCAAAGACATGCATGGCAAGCGTAAATATGCAGGTGGGGGTGGGTGGCGTGCCCCCCTCTGTCCCGTTGGGGCCGTGATGGACCCCACTTGGGCGGCCGGGGCCGTCTTCGCTAAGGTCTCGGGCCATGGCTAACACCCAGGGCCCCGAGGGCAACTACGACCCCGCCGGCAGCACCCAGATGTTCCGCGCGTTCGTCGACGAGGCCCCCCAGGGGCGCCAGGCGCAGACGACCGCGGCCTCCTCCTCCGGCGGTCCGCGCGTCGGCCTGATCATCGGCGTCATCGTCGCGATCGCCGTGGTGGCGGGCGTGGCCTGGCTGGCGCTGAAGTAGCTGCCTGAGGGGGGCGTTCGGATCATCCCGGCGTCGCGGGATCCGGCACGCCCTCCCCCCGGGGGCACCTCCCGGCGGCGTTGTCGTCACACCCGGCGCGGCGCGACCCCCGTGACCCGGCTCGGGTCGGCCGGCAGGCGTCGCTCCTCACCGCCCGCCTGATCCGAACGACACCCCCTGCGCCGGGATCACTTCCACCGGACGGTGACGTCCCGCGTCTCGATGTGCATGCCGAGCGGCACGCGCCAGGCGTCGACGCACACCGTCCAGGAGGGCTGCACCCGCGCGCCCGGCGCGATCGGCACCGGGAGGCCGGCCGCCGAGTCGATCGTCCCCCAGTCGATGCCCAGCGCGCCGATGACGTGCGTCCCGAGCGTCACCGACCCCGAACGCACCGCCGTGCCGCCCGAGTTGCGGAACTCGACGGTCACCTTCTGGCACCAGCGCTGATCGGTGTCCTGCGTCGCCGGCTTGTCCCAGGAGAGCTCGGCAGGGCCGACGGTCGTGCCGGTGCCGGGAGTTGGGGTGGGGGAGGCGGTGGGAGCGGACGGCACGGGCGACGTGGACGTCGTGCCGGACGGGCCTGCTGTGTCCGGCGCCGGTGCGCTCTGCTCCGGGCTGCTCGGGGAGCCGGGCGTGCCGGGAGCGGCTGACGCGCCGCCCGGCCGCGGCGAACCGGGCGTACCCGTCGGCGAGTTGCCGTCGAGCGGGGTCAGTGAGACCGGGCCCGTCGGGGTGGCCGCGGCCGTACCGGCCGGGTCCGGGCCGCCCACCGCGCCGACCGCGACGTAACCACCGCCGGGGCCCTGGTCCGCGCACGCGGCGAGGACCCCGCCCAGGACGACGACGGCCGCCGATGCTGCCGTAACGGCGCCTCGGCGGCCACGCGTCCATGTCGCACGGGTTGTTGGAGCGGTGTCGTCCGGCCCTGTCGCGCGCAGCATCGGGCCAGTGTCACTGACGAACCGTCAGAATTGAACCCTCAGTCGGCTCTCAGTCGGAGATCAGCCCTTCGCGCAGCTGCGCCAGCGTCCGGGTCAGCAGCCGGGAGACGTGCATCTGGGAGATGCCGACCTCCTCGCCGATCTGGGACTGGGTCATGTTGGCGAAGAAGCGGAGCATGATGATCCGGCGCTCGCGCGGCGGGAGTTTGGCCAGCAGGGGCTTGAGCGACTCGCGGTACTCGACGCCCTCCAGGGCCGTGTCCTCGTAGCCGAGGCGGTCGGCCAGCGAGCCCTCGCCGCCGTCGTCCTCGGGGGCCGGGGAGTCGAGGGAGGAGGCGGTGTAGGCGTTGCCCACCGCGAGGCCGTCGACGACGTCCTCCTCGGAGACGCCGAGCACGGCGGCCAGTTCCGTCACCGTCGGGGAGCGGTCCAGCTTCTGGGAGAGCTCGTCGCTCGCCTTGGTGAGGGCGAGGCGCAGCTCCTGGAGGCGGCGCGGGACGCGCACCGACCACGAGGTGTCCCGGAAGAACCGCTTGATCTCGCCGACCACCGTCGGCATCGCGAAGGTCGGGAACTCCACGCCCCGTTCGCAGTCGAAACGGTCGATCGCCTTGATCAGGCCGATGGTGCCGACCTGGACGATGTCCTCCATCGGCTCGTTGCGGGAGCGGAAGCGCGCGGCCGCGTAGCGGACCAGCGGCAGGTTCAGCTCGATCAGGGTGTCCCGGACGTAGGCCCGCTCCGGGCTGTCCTCACCGAGGGCGGCGAGCCGCAGGAACAGCGAGCGGGACAGGGTACGGGTGTCGATGTCCCCGGTGGCCGGCAGGACCGGGACGGGCGCGGCCTCCTGGGCAGGCGGGGACGGCACGGCGTCGAGGGCCGTGACGGCCTCGATTCCGTCGAGGACGTCGAGAGCGTCGAGCTCCTTGGGCGCTGCCTCGCTCTTCGCGGGCGTCAGCACCTTCGAGCTGCCCTGGTCTGCGGACATGCCACCCCCTTTGGGTCGCGGGACGGTCGGGGCGGCGTCGTCTTTCGAGCAACGCAGCCTTCACCTGAATACCGGAGCCGAGGGCCCGGCAAACGCGTCTCCCGCAGAATGTCACATGTCGGCAACACGCTGTAGTGACATGTCGACATGCCAGATCCGAATCGGCCCTGGAGAGAAGGGGTCTGACGCTATTTCGGGCCCCAACTTCCGGCATCGGCCCAGGTGAGCGATTCGCCCGCGACGGTTACCGCTCGCTCGGGTATGCGATGCAGAACCGCTTGAGGCGTGCTTCCGTGCGCCCGCTATGCATCGACCGAACGCCCCCCGCGCTTCGGCCCGTACCGATTCTTATCGCGCCCTTGAGCGCGGCCCTCTAATGCGCGGGGTCCTTAGGCGTCGATGCGATTCGCGGAGCGCAGCCGCTGGAAGCTGCGGGCGAGGAGCCGCGAGACGTGCATCTGGGAGACGCCCAGCTCCGCACTGATCTGTGACTGGGTGAGGTTGCTGTAGTAGCGCAGGAGGAGGATGCGCTGTTCGCGCTCGGGGAGTTGGACGAGCAGATGCCGGACCAGGTCGCGGTGTTCCACGCCGTCGAGGGCCGGGTCCTCGTAGCCGATCCGGTCCAGCAGGCCGGGCAGACCGTCGCCCTCCTGCGCGGCCTCCAGCGAGGTCGCGTGGTACGACCGTCCGGCCTCGATGCAGCTCAGCACCTCGTCCTCGCTGATCCGCAGCCGCTCGGCGATCTCGGCGGTGGACGGGGAGCGGCCGAAGAGCGTGGTGAGGTCCTCGGTCGCGCTGTTGACCTGCACCCACAGCTCGTGCAGCCGGCGCGGTACGTGGACCGTGCGGACGTTGTCCCGGAAGTAGCGCTTGATCTCGCCGACGACGGTCGGCATCGCGAAGGTCGGGAACTGCACGCCCCGGTCCGGGTCGAAGCGGTCGATGGCGTTGATCAGGCCGATGGTGCCGACCTGGACGACGTCCTCCATCGGCTCGTTGCGGGAGCGAAAGCGGGCGGCCGCGTAGCGCACGAGCGGGAGGTTCGCCTCGATCAGCGCCCCGCGCACCCGGTTGTGCTCCGGCGTGCCCGCGGTGAGCTGCTTCAGTTCGGCGAAGAGCACCTGGGTGAGGGCTCGGGTGTCGGCGCTGCGCCGCTTCTCGGGGGGGACGGGCACGGGATCGGGCGCCGGATCGGGCGCGGGGGGTGCCTCCTCCTCCTGGGGTGGCGCAGTACTGGCCGGCACGGTCAACGCCACCTCTTCGTCGCTCAATCATCGGTCAAAAGCGGTCATAGCATCACAAGACATGTGCACTGTGTGCAAGCACCGCATAACGCCGTGTTGTGTTCAAATTTCGACAAGTTGGGGCGTGCGACGCACGAAAGCCCCCCGCCGTCGTGGCGGAGGGCTCGGGTGGCGCGGGGGTCAGAACGCGTAGTCGGCGATCACCCACGTGGCGAACTCGCGCCACGCGGCGACGCCCGCCTGATGGGCCGGGTGCTCCAGGTAGCGCTGGAGGGCCGCGGTGTCCTCGACGGCCGAGTTGATCGCGAAGTCGTAGGCGATGGGCCGGTCGCTGATGTTCCAGGCGCACTCCCAGAACCGCAGCTCCTCGATCTGGTCGCCGAGCGCCCTGAAGGCCTCCACGCCGGCGACGACCCGCGGATCGTCGCGTTCGGCGCCCTCGTTGAGCCTGAAGAGGACCAGGTGCCGGATCATGCGATGTACCTCAGCTCTTTCCGCCGTTGGCGAGCCACGTCATGAAGTCGCCCACGGACTTGGCGGCGTCCGATATGCCCTCGAAGACTATCTGGACGTAGTGCGCCGCCTTGGGCGGGTCAGTGATGATCACGTACAGCGCGAAGACCACGAGCGCGTACACGGCGATCTTCTTGGCGTTCACCGCCACCGCGGCCTCCCCTGTGCCTGTCCCTGTGGGCCTGTGCCTGTCCCTGTGGGCCTGTGCCTGTCCCTGTGGGCCCCTGTTGCCGGCCGCGAGTGTAACCTTCACGTCTCCTTGTAGGACCAACGGCCCGCCGCCGGAGGTTCATTGCCCCGTACGACGAGAAGGGCCCCGTCGTGAGACGGGGCCCTTCTTCGAAGCGGTAGCGGAGGGATTTGAACCCTCGGTGACTTGCGCCACACTCGCTTTCGAGGCGAGCTCCTTCGGCCGCTCGGACACGCTACCGAGGGAGACCCTACAGCACGGCGGGGCGTGGTTCGAAATCGGTATTCAGCGGTCCCGGAAAAACTCCGTGAGCAGCTGGGCGCACTCCGTCGCGAGGACGCCCTCGATCACCTCGGGCCGGTGATTGAGCCGCCGGTCGCGGACCACGTCCCACAGCGAGCCCGCCGCGCCGGCCTTGTCGTCCCGGGCGCCGTAGACGACCCGGTCGACGCGGGACTGGACGAGCGCGCCGGCGCACATCGTGCACGGCTCCAGCGTGACCACGAGTGTGCAGCCGGTCAGCCGCCACTCCCCGAGCCGAGCCGCGGCCCGCCGGATCGCGAGAACCTCCGCGTGGGCCGTGGGATCACCGGTGGCCTCGCGCTCGTTGTGCCCGGCGCCGAGCACCGTCGTACCGTCCGGGGACAGCACGACGGCGCCGACGGGGACGTCGCCGCCCCGGACGGCCCGCCCGGCCTCGTCCAGGGCGAGCCGCATCGCGGCCCGCCAGCGGTCGCGTACCGGGTCCGGTGCGGCGGCCCGGATCCCGGAGTCCTCGGTGGTCAGCGGACGGTCTCCAGGACCTCCGCGGCGCCCAGGGCCTCGGCGATCGAGCCCAGCGCGTCCTCGGCGTCCAGGATGCGCAGTGCCTTCTCGCTGATGCCCAGGTCGTCGAGGATCCGGCTGTCGCCCACCGGGCTGTGCGGGACGGCGTCGGCGCCGGAGTCGCCGGCAGCGTCGTCGTCCTCCTCCGACTCGCCGTCCTCCGTGCCGTCGAGGTCCAGGGAGTCCAGGTCGGGGCCGTCGTCCGAACCGGGCTCCCGGCCGAGCAGTTCGTCGGTGAGCAGCAACTCGCCGTACGCGCTGCGCTGGGCGGCGGCGGCGTCGGAGACGTAGATGCGAGGGTCGTCCTCGCCGTCGATGCGGACGACGCCGAACCAGGCGTCCTCCTGCTCGATCAGGACGAGCACCGTGTCGTCGTCGGGAGAGGCTTCCCGGGCCAGGTCGGCCAGATCCGACAGGGTCTCCACATTGTCGAGCTCTGTGTCGCTCGCTTCCCACCCGTCTTCGGTGCGCGCGAGCAGTGCGGCGAAGTACACCGTGACTCTCCCACTGGTCATAGGTGTGCCGGTTGGGGGTCCCCCCGGCGGAGGTACGTGGGTGGAGAGAGCTGGGCTCCGAGCCCCACCCACTCGGAATCGTGGCAGAAACAAGACGTTCAGGGGACGTCTTCGGCTCCCTGTGTCTCGCAGCCGCCTTGCGGATCGTACGCGGCTTTTCGCAGCGCTCACGCACGCCCATCGCGCAAACACCGCCCCGGACGTGGATCTTCCTCACCAAGAACTTTCTCACCGGGCCGCGCTCCGGACGCTTCCTCCCCGCGGGCGGTTCCACCCTGTGCGGGTACGACGGACCACGGACGGCCTACCAGCGGAATGTCCGCATGCGCTGCGCGTGGCGCAGCCGGGCGGCCTTGGCGCGCCGGGGCTGGACCCGGGCGCGCAGCTCGCAGGCCTCGGCGAGATCGCGCAGGAACTCGGCGCGTCGGCGGCGCCGTTCGGCGTCGCTCCCGGGGGCGCCGGCCCCGCCTACCGGGGGCTCGCCGGTGTCCGCGGCGTCCCGGGTGTCCCCGGGCGCGTCCTCGGGAGGGTCAGGCAGATCAGACAGGTCAGGCACGTCGCACCACCCCGGTTCCGTCCCTCCCACTTTCCCCCGTACGGCCCCCTCGACGCCAGGGTCGAAGGGCGTTCGGGCGCAGGTACCGTTAGGGGCATGCGTCTCCACGTCGTCGACCACCCCCTGGTCGCCCACAAGCTCACCACGCTGCGCGACCAGCGCACCGACTCCGCGACCTTCCGCCGGCTGGCCGATGAACTGGTCACCCTGCTGGCCTACGAGGCCACGCGGGACGTGCGCACCGAAGCCGTGGACATCGACACCCCGGTCACGCGGACCACCGGCGTCAAGCTCGCCCGCCCGCGCCCGCTGGTCGTGCCGATCCTGCGCGCCGGTCTCGGCATGCTGGACGGCATGGTCCGGCTGCTGCCGACCGCCGAGGTGGGCTTCCTGGGCATGATCCGCAACGAGGAGACCCTCCAGGCCTCCACGTACGCCTCGCGCATGCCGGAGGACCTCTCGGGCCGCCAGGTGTACGTCCTGGACCCGATGCTGGCCACGGGCGGCACGCTCGTCGCGGCGATCCAGGAGCTGATCAGGCGCGGTGCGGACGACGTGACCGCCGTGGTGCTGCTCGCCGCGCCCGAGGGCGTCGAGGTGATGGAGCGCGAGCTGGCGGGCACGCCGGTGACGGTCGTGACGGCGGCGGTGGACGACCACCTCAACGAGCACGGCTACATCGTGCCGGGGCTGGGCGACGCGGGAGACCGGCTGTACGGCGCGGCGGAGTAGTTCCCGGCCGCGTGGCTCTTCGGCCCTACGGGGCCGTCAGCACCCCTTCTTGGGCGTCGCCGCCGACTGCGGCGACGTCAGGGCCGTCAACGCCTGCTGGGCGTCCGCGGGCTTCGCCAGTGCCGTGAAGCCGTCGCCCAGGATGAGGTCCAGGTCGGCGCCCTTGCGGCCGGCGTCGGTGCGGCGCTCGGCGCCGGCCAGTTCGGTGGCCAGCACCGGCAGTGAGCTGTTCTGGGCGGCGGTGGGGCCGAGCAGCACCCCGGTGCCCTTGACCTTCTTGTCGTAGTCCTTGCTCGCGTTGCCCACGTCTCCGATCTTGAAGCCGCGCTTCTTGAGTTCGTCGGCGGTGGACTTGGCGAGCCCGCTGCGGGCGGTGGCGTTGTAGACGTTCACGGTGATCTGGCCCGGCTCGGGCAGGGCCTTCAGGTGTGCGGCCGGCGTGGCCGTGGCGGCGGCCCGGGGCCGGCAACCGGCCTTCGCGCCCGTCGCCGCGCTCTTCTTGGTGCCGCCGGAGAAGACGTCGATGAGCTGCAGGGTGCCCCAGGCGATCAGGCCGAGCGCGCAGGCGGACGCGACCACGGCGGCCACGAGCCGGGCACGTCGGCGCGGCGGACGCATCCGAGGGTATTTGTCCCCCGTGATCCGGTACTGGCCGCCCATGCCAGGGGGAGTCAGCATGCTCATGGGCGCAGCGTAGTGCGCCTGAGCGGCGATGCCTATTAGATGATCAGTCGATCCCGCTCAGCGGAACCCGAAAGGGCCAACGGCCGTCCCGGGCCGGGTCAGTCGAGTTCGAGTACGCGCGCGTGGAGCACCTGGCGCTGCTGGAGGGCGGCGCGGACCGCGCGGTGCAGGCCGTCCTCCAGATAGAGGTCGCCCTGCCACTTCACGACGTGCGCGAAGAGGTCGCCGTAGAACGTCGAGTCCTCCGCCAGCAGGGTCTCCAGATCGAGCTGCTGCTTGGTGGTCACGAGCTGATCGAGGCGGACCGGGCGCGGCGCGACGTCCGCCCACTGCCGGGTGCTTTCCCGGCCGTGGTCGGGGTACGGCCGGCCGTTTCCGATGCGCTTGAAGATCACACGGAAAGCCTACCGGCCCAGACGTTCCGGGCGCAGCCATGGCGGCGGAGTGTGCCCCTTTGAAAGCTCTGAAAAGATGGAGCGAAACGGGCAAATGGGCTGCTACTGGGGCCGGGGGTAGCGGTGAGTGACCGCCGGCCGGACCGGACCGGGCGGTCGGCTCCGCGTTCCGAGCGCGTTATGCACAGGCTGTGGACCGCACGTCGGCGTGCGAGAAGGCGGCCGCCGCCGAGGAGCGAGGAGCCCTCGCCCGCCGAACAGGTCGTCGGCAGCCCGGTGTTCGGACCGCCGGCCCGCTCGGTCGGCACGCGGCCCGGCCGCGAGACCACCCGCTCCCTGTTCGGCACGGCCCGGCCCGGCGGAGGCCATGGGGCGGCCCCCGCCGGGCCGGTGTGTTCAGCGGTCCCGTTCCTCGGGCTTGGGCTGCGGTTCCGGACGGTTCTCGTCCGGCTTGCGCGCCATGGCGCGCCTCGCCTCCGCGCGCAGCAGGGCGCGCAGGACGGCGTACGGATCCTGGGGCATGGCTGTGCTCCTTGCGTCGAGCCGACTGACCTTGCGTGATGTCGTGGAACGCGGGTCCGTCAGCAGCGCAGGACCACCGTGCGCAGCAGGAGAGTCGTGTACGGCGCCCGGCACGCGGCGGGGCACGGGCGGCGCGCCGGCGCGGCCGGGCCGGGCAGCGGCGCGGGGCACTCGGGGGCGTCGGCCCGGTGGACGGCACGGGCGGCCGGCCGCAGAAGGAGATCGAGGCCGTCGAGGCCGTCGAGGGCGTCGGTGACGTCGTGGCCGTCGTGGTGCTCGGAGGTGTCCGCCGAGACGGCGCAGGCGGGGGCCGCGTGGGCCTGTGCGTGCGCGACCGGCACCCACAGGGCGAGGAGCAGCACGAGCACCCGCAGCCAGATACGGCTGCGCGGGCGGCGCGGGGTCCTGCTCACGAGGGGTTTCTCCCCGGTGCGGGCGGTGGGTGCAGCACCGGGGGCCGCAGATCCGCCCGGTCGGGGGAGGAGAGGGGCGTTCCGTTGACGGCGTCGGATCGCCGTCGGTGCGAGGTGACGGCTCAGGCGGTCTGCGGGATCCGCTTCGCCCGGCTGCGGATGCCGAGCGCGGTGATGATCTCCGTGATCCCGACCACGACCAGCCAGATGCCGCCGACGAGGGTCAGCACGGCGACCGAGTGGAACGGCGAGTCGATTGACGGCGTCGGATCGCCGTCGGTGCGAGGTGACGGCTCAGGCGGTCTGCGGGATCCGCTTCGCCCGGCTGCGGATGCCGAGCGCGGTGATGATCTCCGTGATCCCGACCACGACCAGCCAGATGCCGCCGACGAGGGTTAGCACGGCGACCGAGTGGAACGGCGAGTCGATGAGCACGATGCCGGCGATGAAGGTGATGATCCCGAGGAAGACCTGCCAGCCCCGGGCGGGGGTGCGCGGGTCGGAGGCGGCGGCCAGGGTCTGGGTGATGCCGCGGATCAGCCAGCCGATGCCGATCCACAGGGCGAGCAGCAGGATCGACTGCATGGGCCCGCGGAAGCAGAGCAGGCCGAGCAGGATCGACAGGGCACCGCTGATGAAGGCCAGCACGCGCAGCGAGGTCGCCATGTGCGTGCCGAACGCGGCGCCCAGCTGGAAGATGCCGCTGATGAGGAGGTAGAGGCCGAAGAGGACGCCGGCCGCGAGCAGCGAGGGGCCGGGCCAGACCAGGATCAGGATCCCGAGGATCAGCGAGGCGATCCCGGTGACCAGGACCACCTGCCAGGCGGCCCGGGACAGGGCGTGCAGCGGGCCTTCGAACGGCGGCTCGGGCTCGTGCCGTCCGCCTGCCGCTCCGCCCGCCTGCCGGGCCGCGTGGACTTTCTGGTCGTCGTACTCAGGGCTCCGGTCGGAGCCACCGCTCGGTGCCTCGGTCATGGTTCATGCTGTGACCCGCGGAGCGGGGCGTGCCATCGGGGTGGGCCGGTCAGGTGAACGGGTCTACTTGCCGGAGGCCTTCGCCGCCGCCTTCAACTCCTGTTTGTGCGCCCGCACCTTGGCCAGTGACTCGGGGCCGGTGATGTCGGCGACGGAGCGGTAGGCCTTCGGTTCGCCGTACGCGCCGGCCGCCTCCCGCCACCCCTGGGGCGTGACGCCGAGCTGCTTGCCGAGCAGCGCGAGGAAGATCTGGGCCTTCTGCTTGCCGAACCCGGGCAGCGCCTCCAGCCGTTTCAGCAGCTCGGCACCGGTCGGAACGTCCCGCCAGACGGCCTCGGCGTCCCCGTCGTAGTGCTCGGCGAGGTACTGGCACAGCTGTTGGATCCGCTTGGCCATCGAACCGGGGTAGCGGTGCACGGCCGGTTTGTCGGAGAGCAGCGCGGCGAAGTCCTCCGGGTTCATCGCGGCGATCTCGTGCGCGTCGAGGTCTCCGGCGCCCCCGGCGCCGAGCCGGTCGGCGATGGTGCGTGGGCCCTTGAACGCCCACTCCATCGGAACCTGTTGGTCGAGCAGCATGCCCACCAGCGCGGCGAGCGGAGAGCGACCGAGCAGCGCGTCGGCCTCGGGGTCCTGGGCGAGATGCAGGGTGACGTCCATGGCTCGATGATCGCCCGGCCGTGCACGTGCCGCAGCCGGGGTGTCCGGCAACGGACCGGCCGCGGACGTAACGGACCGGCAGCGGCCGGACCGGCGACGGCCCGAGAATGTCCGGGAACAGCCGGGAGTGTCCCGGAGCCGCGCGGGGCTGCTGCGTCGGGGACACTTCCGTGCGACTCCGTGCGACTCCGTGCGACTCCGTACGACTCCGTACGGACCCGTGCAGGCCCGTGCAGGCCCGTGCGGCTCACATCTCGACGTGCGCGCTGGTGGTGGCCGCGCCGAAGGAGCCCTTCACGCCGGACACATGGATGCCGGCGCCCTTGCCGCACACGCTGGCCGAGCCCTTGGCCACGGGGCCGGCGGCCGAACCGCGGGCGACCCAGACGCAGCCGTCGGCGTTCTCCGTGGGCGCGCCGACGACGGTCTCGGCCCTGCCGTCCCGGTTGAGGTCCGCGAGGTGCACGGCGGCCCCGAACCGGTCGCCGGACTCGACCGCGCCGGGCACGTCGGCCGTGTCCTGGGTGTAGCCGACGGACTTGGTGGCCGTCAGACCGGTGCCGGAGCCGCGCAGCAGGACGGCCGCGCCGGCCCGCTGACGGGTGCCGACAGCCTCACCGGGGGAGCCCACGAGGACATCCGCGTAGCCGTCGCCGTTCATGTCGCCCACGCTGAGGGACTGGCCGAACTCGTCGCCGTTCTCCGCGGTGCCGGGGACGCCCGCCGTGTCCTGGTGGAAGACCTTGGGGTGCTGGTCGGCGGTGATGCCGTGCGGGCCGCCGTAGAGGACCTGGATCTCGCCGCCGCGGTGGGCCGCGCCGGTCGCGCCCGCGAGGTGGTCGTCCTCGGCGATGCCGGTGACCAGGTCGCCGTAGCCGTCCCCGTTGACGTCGCCGATCTGCCCGGCGTGGCCGTCGGCGTAGGGGAGTTCGGTGGGCGCGTTCACCGAGCCGGTGCCGTCGGCGGGGGCGCCGTTGTCCAGGTACACCGTGCCGCGCAGGTCGTCGTCGGCGGGGCCGGACAGCCAGAAACGCTCGGCCTTTCCGTCGCCGTTCACGTCGCCCATCACCACACCGCGGGAGTTGAGCCGCCAGTCGAGGTACCGGGAGGCGGAGGCGCCGGTCCGGGTGAACGGGCCGGTGTAGGCGGAGGCCTCGCAGCCGGAGCCGATCCCCAGCTCGGGCGCGCCGTCGCCGTTCATGTCCCCGGTGGCCAGGGACATCCCGAAGCGGCAGGACGTCATCCCGTCGCCGAAGCCCGTGGGCGGCTCGATGCTCGTACCGCCGCTCAGCCCCTTCGGCCCGCCCCACACCACGGTCACCAGGCCTCGTGACACCGTGCTGCCGACGTCCTCGTACGGCGTGCCGACGATCAGGTCGGCGTAGCCGTCCCGGTCCAGGTCGGCGCTCGCCACCGAGGTGCCGAAGCGGTCGTACGCCTCCGGGGCGCCGGGGATGCCGGCCGTCGACTGGGCGATCACCGTGCGACGCGTGGCGGCGACCGTCGAGGACGAGCCGTACAGCACTACCACGGCGCCGGCCGCCTCCACGCCGCCGTCGGCCGCGTCCGGGGCTCCGACGACCAGGTCCCGGTATCCGTCGCCGTTGAAGTCGTCCTGTACGGCGGCCGTGTTGGCCCCCTTGTAGGGCGTGGCGGCGGACGCCACCGGGGTGAGCGGTACGGCGACCACTGCGGCGACCAGGACGGCGGTCATGAGGGTTCTGCGCAACGCGGCTCCTTGAGCGAGACGAGCGAGATGTGCGTGACGTACGAGGCATACGAGGCGTACGAGATGAGCGTGACGTACGAGGCGTACGACGGCGTACGAGATGCACGAGACGCACGAGACGCACGAGGCGTCGGGATGCAGCACTGGACTCGCGGGCCGCGGAAATGGTTGTACGTCCCACCCCGTCGCCCGGCATCGTCCACCGGCGCCGGCAGGACGTTCCCGACCCACTGGAGACATGCGCCCAACTCGCCCTCCCGGAACGGACGGTGGCCCTCCGTCCTGGCCGGCCTTCTCCCCATGACGACGCCCGACGAGCTGATCACCCTCCCCCCATGCTCGTCTTCGCTCGCGCGGGGGGATCCTGGGGACTCGCCGGCGCCTGCGTGTTCCTGGCCTCGCCGCTCGCGAGCCGGATCACCGGGCGCGACCCGGTCGTGGACGGCGGCGTCTCGGCCCGGCCGACGTGGTGAGCAACGGAGCCGAACCCTCCGTACCTATAAGGGACATGGCGGGCTGACGGAGGGGAGCAGGTGCACGTGCACGACGGACACCGAGGGCCGGGCCGACGCCTGAACGCAGGGCCGGACGGACGACCGAGCGGAGGGCGGAGCGGACGGCCGCGCGGCCGGCTGAACCGCTGGCCGCGGCGCCTGGCCCTGCTCTGCACCGGCCTGTTCCTGCTCCTCCTCGGCGCGGCGGCCCCGGCCTCGGCCCACGCGGCCCTGCGCGCGACGGACCCCGCCGACGGCAGCCTCCTGCGTACGGCCCCCCGCCAGGTGACCCTGACGTTCACCGAGTCGGTCGGCCTGCTCACCGACTCGTTCCGGGTCTACGACCCGACCAACCACCTCGTGCGCACCGGCGCGGCCGGCCACGCCCCCGGCCGCGCGGACACCGCCCGCGTCCCGCTGCCCGCCAGGCTCGCCCAGGGCACCTACACGGTCGCCTGGCGGGTGGTCTCGGCGGACAGCCACCCGGTGTCCGGCGCGCTGACGTTCTCGGTCGGCACCCGCACGGCGACGGCCGCGAGCACGGCCCCCGACACCACGGAGAACCCGGCGACGGCAGCCCTCTGCAGCATCGCGCGCTACCTCGCCTACCTCTCCGTGGCCCTCCTCCTCGGCACGGCCGCGTTCGTGGCGTACTGCCGCCCGCCGAAGGCGGCCCCGCTGCGCACCCCCGTCCTGGCCGCGGCCTGGACCCTCATCGCGTCCACGGCGGTCCTGTTCGCCCTGCGCGCACCGTACGAGGAGGGCACGTCCCCGGCGCAGGCGCTCTCCCTCACCGCCCTCGCCCGTACGGCCACGACCCGCCCCGGCGAACTCCTCCTCGCCCGCTTGGCGTTGCTGCTGCTGGCCGCCGCGGTCGTGCTGGTGCTGCGGGCCCGCCGCACCCGGCTGCCCCGCCGCGCGACACTGACGGTGGCCGCGGCCGTGTCCGTCCCCCTGGCCCTGACCTGGTCGGCGGCCGAACACGCCGCGGCGGGCATCCAGGTCCCGCTGGCGATCACCTCCGCCACCCTCCATCTGCTGGCCATGGGCACCTGGCTGGGCGGCCTGGCCGCGCTCCTGCGCATCCTGTCCCGCAGCACGGCGCTCCCGCTCTCGGTCCCGGTCCGCTTCTCCCGCCTGGCCCTCGCCTCGGTGACGGTCCTGGCCGTGACCGGCGTGTACCAGTCCTGGCGGGGCCTGGGTTCCTGGCAGGCCCTGACGGACACGACGTACGGCCGCACCCTGCTGGCCAAACTGGCCGCGGTGGCCGCCCTGCTCCTGGCAGCGGCCTGCTCCCGCACCTGGACGACCCGCATGGCAAGGGCACGGACACAGACGCAGGTACGGACGACAACCCCGGCCCGGATCCCCGAACCGGCGACGGGCCCCCCACTCCCCGAGCCCCCTCCCGCCCCCACACCCACTCCGCCCCCGCCCCTCCCCCTCCACCACCTGCGCCGCTCGGTAC
>NZ_MLYN01000071.1:0-124584 GCF_001866675.1 Streptomyces sp. MUSC 14 | reverse complement strand
TCCGTGTTAGTGGACCGGTTACGTCGAATCCTGTTTGCCAGGTCAAGCCGGTCTTGGGCCCCGTGGTGTGCCGGTTCGTCCCAGCGCGCGGTGCGCCCCCGGCCTCACGAGCCCCCGGCCGGGAAAGCTGTCCGCGTGCGCCTGTCCAGGCCCCGGAGCGCCGGGCTGGTCGGAGCCGTACGCGGCGAACACCGTCACCGAGTCGAACGGCTGTACGCGGTCGGCCGGTTCGCCTGCCGCGGTGGTGTGTGGGAAGGCGGCCGCCGCCCGGGCGAGCGAAGGCACCTACCTCGATCGTCGGGCCGGTGCGGCCGACGTCGCGGGACGCGCATCGTCAGCGCGGATCCATACCAAGACCGTCAGACGATGGGTGCCGCGCGAGGGAGCGAGGTCCCACTGACCGGTGTCCTCGACCGCGCGTGTCCGTGTCCCCGGTGCCGCTGTCCTGGTCACCGTCCGGCTGCTGGCAGGGTTCGACGCGGCGCTGATCGCGCATGGTTCCGTGGTCCTGATCCAACAGGCCCCCCGGGGCTCGACGGCGGGCATCGCGGCGTCGGCCGGGCCGCTGCCGGGCGGTCCGCCCGTGTCCATGGTGAGGTGGTGCGAGGCCTTAGCCATCCGCCAGTCCGTCGGTACGGGCATGTCTGCCGCCGCCCCTGCGGCACGTGGCGCGCTCACCCCGGCAGGCTGCCCGCCCCAGGGCCTGGCCGACACGCCGCACGTCCGCCCCGGCGTCCCGCCTTCCCCGGCGATGCGCGCCACACCCACGCCCACACCCTCGGCATCTTCCAGGCGCACCCGGCGCCGGAACCCGGCGGTGCCGAGCAGCATGCGTACGCCATCTCCATGAGCCGGTCGCCGACCAGGACATGTCCGCCGACGTCTTCGATCGACGGCTGGTGAACGAGAACCGGGGGCCGGCCCCACCGGGCGCCCGGGTGCCAGCTCCATCGCTCGCAGGCGGGGCGGGGAGTTGACTGGCACGGGTCAGCAGAGAGTCGGGCCGAGCACAGAGGTGACAGCGTGGCGGGGAAACGTACGGCGCTCGTGGCGTGCATGGCGGCACTGATGGCGTGCACGGCGGGAGGGGCGGGCACGGCGCCCGCCGGAGCACACCCGGCGGATGGCGGCTACTCAGCGGGGGACCTGAGGCGGGATCTGGCGGTGGTGAGGGCCGCCGCCGGCGGTGATGCGAACGTGGTGGCACGGGTGGACGGGCCGGGCGGTGCCGTGCTGCGAGCTCGCTACGGGAGCGCGGGCGTGGGTTCGAAGGCGCCCGTGCCATGGGACCCGGAGTTCCGGGTGGCAAGCACCACCAAGACGTTCACGGCAGTGGTGGTGCTCCAACTGGCCGCGCAGGGGCGGCTTTCGCTGGACGACACGGTGGAACGGTGGCTGCCCGGGGTGGTGCGTGGACACGGGAATGACGGCTCACGGATCACCGTGCGTGACCTGCTGCAGCACACCAGCGGGATCTACGACTACATCACCGACCCCGGCGTACAGGACAAGCTGGTGAACCATTTCGACGAGAACCGGTACGACGCCACCCCGCCGTCCCGCCTCGTCGCGATCGCCATGCGGCATGCCCCGCTCTTCACCCCGTCGCCCCCCGGTTCGCCCCGGCGGTGGGCGTACTCGAACACCGACTACCTGCTGGCAGCGATGATCGCGGAAAAGGCGGGGGGTGCGGACTGGCGGGAGCTGGTGGAGCACCGGATCATCGCCCCGCTCGGCCTGCGGCACACCTACATTCCCGGCGAGAACCCGTATCTGATCGGCCCGCACGAGCGGGTGACCGTCGACGGGCCCGGGGGCGACCTGGTGGACCTCACCGAGGAGAGCTATCAGCACACGGCGGATTCCGGGGTGGTGAGCAGCCCGGCCGACCTCGACGCGTTCTTCCGTGCCCTGGCCACCGGGCGGCTCCTGCCCGCCACGCAGTGGGCGCTGATGCGACAGACGGTCCCCTACGACGACCTGCCGGTACCGCCCGCGGGCAAGCAGGGCGGATACGGCCTCGGGCTGCGGGTCGTGCCGCTCACCTGTGGGGGTGTCTCCTACATGCACGAGGGCGACGGCCTCGGCGTGTACGGACGGCCTGCGGTAGGCGCGGACGGCCGGCGGGCGGTGGCCGTGTCGGTGACGTCCACCACCGCGCTCGTCGACGAGGACCGGCTGAACAAGGCGGTTCAGACCCTCACCGATCATGCGCTGTGCGCGGACCGGAGCTGAAGCGCCGGTCGGCATCACGCGACTGCGCCGTCGAAGCCTTGGCCGGCCCCATCGGTCCGCAGCGGTCTGCGGACCGGACCGCCCGCAATTGATCGGCCCGTACTCGTTCAGGACGCGCTGGAGCAGTTCATCAGCCGGCCGAGCCGGATCAGCGGGCGGTGCCGGTACGGCCGCCACCTGCTGCACGCCACACGAACCCGCGGCATCGGCGACGCAGCGAGGCGGCCGTACAGCCCGCCGCCGACGGCGAGTCCTCGCTCGGCCGACTGCCGTCCCGGCTGCCCGCCCGCCTCGTCCCGAACACCCAGACCTTCCCGACGAGATCCCCCTGGCCCGGTGGCACGCGAAGACCGGCCACGCGGTCCTGCCCGACCCGTCCGCCCGCCCCGGCACACCACGCCCGTACCCGGCGACACCGGCGGGGCGCTGCTCAGGGCCCGCACCGAGATCCCCGCACCCGAGGCCGTCCGCTGCTCCTAGATCTGACGCTCACCGTGCGCGACGACGTGGCGCACCTGACCGGCACATGGAAGACGGCCCCGACACACTCCGACGCGCGTCCAGCGACACCATCGATGACACGTGCGACAACCACCTCCGCACCGCCGGCTTCCTCAAGGCCGGGACGTACTCCACCATGAACTACCGCTCGACCGGCACCGCAGCACCGGCGACGCCTGGGCCGTCGGCGGTGAACTGATGCCGCACGGCGTCACGCGGCAGGCATTGATGACCTTCGAGGCGAACCGGCTCGGTCTGGGCCGGTAGGGCGGCCGGCGGACCGGCTCTTCCGCGACCGCGCTGATCAACCGCCGCGACTTCGGTACAGACACCGGCATCCGCGCTGGACGCTCGGTGGCCTCACGTCCGGTCGGGGACGAGGCTCGATCAGCGAGTCCCGATGAACGGCTCGGCCGGCCTGTGTCCTCCTGGAGAGGGCGCCGGGGCCGGGGTCACAGCGCGCGGCCGATTGCGGGGGCCGCGGCGTGCAGCCAGCGCAGTTCGCGGGCGTGGTGTTCAAGGGCGTCGGCTGCCCCCGCGATGTTGATCGGGTGGTAATTGATGCGTTCGACCGCCAGCAGCTTGCAGCGGTGCAGGGCGGGCAGAATGGTGTGCCGGTCGCCGAGGCCGTAGGCGTCCACGAACAGCCGCAGCCGGGCCGGGACATCGGGAACGGGGCTGAACCCCGCCTCGCGAAGCTGCTCGGGCGGGGCGAGAGGGACGAATGCCCATGCTGCCGCGGCGAGGTCGAGCAGGGGATCGATCGGTCCGGCGGCATCCCAGTCGATGAACGCCACCGGCAGGCCGTTTCGGTACACCGTGTTCCACGGGCCGAGGTCACCGTGCGAGTCGATCTCCCCGACGCGTGGCGGATACGGGTGGAATCGGAACTCGGTATGGGCGGGCACGTAGCCGCGGGCAGCCTCGTGGAGCTGCCGCACCAATGCGGCAGCAGCGACCAAGGCAGCCTCGGTTCGGGCATGGGACGGCAGACGGTGCCCGTGCCCGGGCTGCCGTCCGTGTCGACGGCCGCCTCGGCCTTGATGAAGGAGAGAACCTCGCGCTCGCCCTCGACACCGTGGAAGCGAGGCGCGCCGGCGAACCCGGCGGACTCCAGGTGCCCCAGGTACGCGTGCACGGCCGGTGACCACGGTCCCAACGGTCTCGGCACCCGTCCGCCGCGGCGTACGACGCCCTTCGTCATCCCCCCGGCCGTAGGCGCGACCTCCTGCGGACGCCTCGGTGGTTCATGTTCCACCCCGTCAGCATCGGCCGCCCCTGGCACCCTTTGGGGCCACAGAGGGCGGCAGTGCCCATGTCCCCGCCGCCCTCACTGCCCCAGCTGACCGGGCCACGGCATCACGAGAGGCGTAGGCGCCCTGGAGATCTCGGGTGCCGACGCCTCTGGTGTGCCAGGCGGGCTATGCCTCCTTGTGGCCCAGCGATATGTCGACTCCGCCCTGGTTGCCTTCCAGCGTGACGTGGGCGGCCACCGGCGGGTAGCCGGTGGCGATGACGGTGTACTGCTCACTTGCGAGGTCGGCGAAGGAGTAGCTCCCGTCGACGCTCGTGGTACGTGTCCCGACGACGTTGCCTGCGGCGTCGATCAGGGTCACCAGAGCGTCCTCCAGCGGGCGTCCGTCCTGGGTGTGCACTGCTCCGCGCAGGGTCGCCGCGGCGGAGAGCCGGATGTCGCAGCGGGTGGTCTCGGCGGAGACGGTGGCCGGCACGGCGGACGGGCGGTGGCCGGGTGCGCTGACGCTGAGCGTGTAGTCGCCGGGCAGGAGGTCGCCGATCAGGTAACCACCGTCCGTTCCGGTGGTGGCGGATGCCGTCACCTCACCGTGCTGGTCGGTGACCACCACCAGTGCGCCGGGCAGGACTTCGGCGTCCCCGCCGCGCACCGTGCCGGCCAGGCCGGCTGGGCTGGGCCGGAGCACGAGGTCGTGGGTGACGGGTGCGTTGTTCATGTTCAGCGTGACGACCTGGGGCCGGTGACCGGCCGCCGAGCCGATGAGGACCAGGCTGCCGCGCTCGGAGGTGTCCACGGCGTACGAGCCGTCCTCGCGGGAGAGGGCGCGGGCCAGCTGGTGGCCTGATGTGTCCAACAGGGTGATCGCGGCGCGCGGTACGGGTACGCCCGCGCCGTCCCGAACCTGTCCGCGGACGACGGCCACACGGCTCGCGCCCGCACGGGAGGCACCGACGGCGGGAAGCGCGGCCTGGGGAGCGGTCCGTACACCGGTCTCGGCGGACGCGCTCGATGCCGGCGCCTCGGCCGGCGCCCCGACCGCCGCTTCCGACTCATTCACTGACGCCCTTGTGCTCTTCTTCGTACGGAACAGCAGTGCCGTGACGATCACAGCGAAGGCGAAGAAGCCTGCCGACCACCAGTAGGCGACCTCGTAGCTGTGCAGTGCCGCATTCGCCTTGACGAGCGGGTCGGACAAGTGGTCCTTGGCATAGTTGGTGGCCGCGGTGGCGGCCAGCGTGTTCAACAGCGCCGTGCTGATCGAACCGCCCACCTGCTGTGTGGTGTTGAGGGCCGCCGAGGCCACGCCCTGATCACTCGCCTGCACGCCCAGGGTGGCGTAGCTCATCGCCGCGGGCATCGACATACCGAGCCCCGCGCCCAGGAGCAGCAGCGGTGGGAGCACGTGCGCCGCGTAGCCGCTGTTCAGATCGAGGCGGGTCAGCCAGACCATGCCGCCTGTGGCCAGCAGCATGCCGCCGGGCACGATGATCTTGGGGCCGATCTTCGGCACCAGCCAGTTGGTCGACAGCTGCGCCATCACCATCAACGCGCCGACCATGGGCAGGAAGGCCACGCCGTTCTTGACCGGTGAGTAGCCCAGCGTCGACTGGAGGTAGTAGGTGAGGAAGAGGAAGACGCCGAACATTCCGGCGGAGGAGATGAGGATGGTCGACAGGGCGGCGGCCCGGTCGCGATCGGCGAGGACGCGCAGGGGCAGAACGGGGTGCTTCGCACGGGTCTGCCAGAGGAAGAACGCCACCAGCAGGAGGCCGCCTCCCGCGAGGAAGCCCCAGGTCATCCAGTTGCCCCAGTGATGCGTTTCCGCGTTGGCGAAGCCGTAGACGATACCGAACAGGCCGCCGGAGACGAGTACGGCTCCGAGGATGTCCAGCTTCGGCCGCTCGGCCGGGACCGAGCGGCCGAGGAAGACGATCGCGCCGATCAGCGCGGGGACCGCGATGACGTCGTTGACGTACAGCGTCCAGCGCCAGTTCAGGTACTCGGTGAGCAGGCCACCGAGGACCAGGCCGACGGCGGCGCCGGAGCCCGCGACAGCGCCGAATATGCCGAACGCCTTGGCGCGTTCCCGTGGTTCGGTGAAGGTCGTGGTCAGCAGGGAGAGCGCTGCCGGTGCGAGCAGGGCGCCGAACAGACCCTGCACCGCCCGCGCGACGACCAGCATGGTGAAGCCGTTGGCCGCGCCGCCGATCGCCGAGGCGGTGGCGAAGCCGACGACGCCGATGATGAAGGTTGTCTTGCGGCCGAAGAGGTCGGCGAGTCGACCGCCGAGCAGGAGCAGACTGCCGAAGGCCAGGGAATAGGCGGTGACGATCCACTGCCGTCCGTTGTTGTCGAAGCCGAGGTCCTGCTGGGCGGACGGCAGCGCGATGTTCACGATCGTGGCGTCGAGCACGACCATGAGCTGGGCGAGGCCGATCACGGCCAGCGCCCACCATCGGTGCTTCGGCGGGGCATGGGTCTGGCCGGACGGCCCGGCCTGGGCGGTGGCGACCGGGATGGCTTCCAAGGCGGAACTCCCTCACGGGGCTCGGATTGTTCAGATGTGCGACCGCACCGGCAGGAGGACAGTGTCCATCGGGGGTGTGTGGCGTGTGGCCGTCATGGCCCACCCCCGCCACCGGTCCGAAACGGTTTCGTACAGCAAGATAGGTAATCTTGCAGCGAAACTCAATCGTTTCGATCAAGTGGCCCGGTCAACTGTGGGGCAGGTCACAGGTTGAGGTCGTCGGTCGCGGTGGTCGTTCTGACAGAGGAGGCCGGCGGCCCCCACCGCTACAGCCTCTCCGCCGCTCGGCGCGGAGGACTTCGACCGCAGTCGAAGCGCGTGCGCGCGGGACGCAAGCGGTATCCGCATCGGCTGGTGTTCCAGGGCATCCTGTTCGTGCTGCACACCGGGCTGTCCTGGGAACACCTGCACCGAGAACTCGCCCTTGCCTCGGACAGGACCTGTCGGCGCCGCCTGGCCGAACGGACCGAGGCCGGGCCGGGGAGGGGCCCCAGCTCCACGAACTCCTTCTGCCAAGCCCCGCAGCGCGAACGCCCTGGACTTCTCCGTGCAGCCGTCGACGGTTCCCGCGTCCGGGCGTCAACTGGGGGAGCCAAAACGTGTGGAGCCAAGACCGGACGACCTCGTCGCCCGGCGCAGGACGGGCAGCGAGCGTCAGCTGATCACCGACTGTACCGGCATCCATCTCGCCGTAACCCGGACGCGGTGCCGGCCGACCGCGGCTACGACCATCACAAGCCCGTCGGCTGGTAGAGGATCCCGGTGTGAGGCCTCCGGTCGTCCGCCGGGGAGCCGAACACGGCTCCGGGTACTCGGCACCGACGCTGGGCCACCGAACGCGCCTTCGCCCATCTGCACTGATTTCGCCGCCTGTTGATCCGTTGGGAGATCCGCGACGACATCCATGAAGAGCGGCGATGGGCGTCGGGTAAGTCCGCCCGACGGCGGTGAGTCGGTATTCAACGCGTGGTGTGGCGTTCAGCACGACGGCGTTCCAGGTGTTGGACAGGAGGCCGAAGGCCAGGCGGGCGTGACAGTCGGAGACGGAAAGTGCCGGTCGTCACGTACCAAGAGGAATTGCCCGATGAGAATCGGCGTACTGGGCACGGGCAGCATGGCGGACGCGCCGGCCGCACACTGGGTCCGGGCCGGGCACGACGCGGCCGTCGGGAAGCCGCGTACCTCAGCCACTTGTCCGCTACGTCGTGCGGCTCGTCGAGAGCCGGATCGCGGCTCCCAACGGGCGCGTATGCCCGCGACCGGTCGGCACGCAGCGACAAGTGGCGTAGTACCAGGTCCGTTTGGCGGCCGCCTGGTCCGCGTCCGCACCCGTCCGCGTGTAGTCGAGCAGTGCCGTCGCGACTCGCCTGCGCCCGAATGCGTAGGGGGCAGGCTCGATGAACCAACGGCAGAAGCTGGGGCCAGGGTCATGGACGGCGGCGGCCATCAGCGGTGCGAACAGGCCTGTTCGGCGTCTCGAAGTCCGCGGCCGACCAGATCATCGACCATCGTGGCCCGCTGCCAAGGCACCGGTGAGCTCCGGTTTGGTCGTCCCACACCGCCGCAAGGAGGAGAGACGGCGTCCCGGAGCTGGCCATCAGCTACGGCAAGCACCGTTGCAATACTAGGCTCCGTGTTCGGCAGTCGCGTCCGTGGCAATCGAACACGGAGAGCTGTTCCCGTACCAACGCCGCCCCGACCTCGTTTCTGGAGACGACATGAGCAGCGCCATTCTCGTGATGGACGTCCAACAGGCCATCGTGGACATCGCCGACGACGGCTCCGGATACCTGACACGCCTGCGCAAGGCGATCGACGGGGCTCGGGCGGCGAACATACCCGTGGTCTACGTGGTGATCGCGTTACGTCCTGGGTTCCCGGAAGTCGGCACGCACAACAGGGCGCTTGCCGCCATCGCACGGGCGGGCCTCTGCGTCGAGGGCGCCCCGGGCACAGAGATCCACCCCGAGGTCGCGCCCCGGCCGGGCGACGTGGTGGTGACCAAGAGACGAGCGAGCGCGTTCTCGGGTAGCGATCTCGACATGCTGCTGAGGGCCCGTGGTATCGACAGCCTCGTGCTCACCGGCATCGCCACCAGCGCTGTGGTGCTATACACCCTGTGCCAGGCGAACGACCTGGACTTCGGCCTCACCGTTCTCTCCGACGCCTGTCTGGACACCGACCCGGAGATGCACCGAGTCCTTGTCGAGCGGTTGTTCCCGCAGTGGGCGGATGTCGTCGCAGTCGAGGACTGGCTCAAGACGATCGCACCTCAGTAGCGTCAGCCGGCTGGCCGGGGCAAGGTCGGGATGCGCGCGGCGGTCGGCCATCTCGCACGAAGTGTCGCTGGGTGTCACCGCCATGTCGCCGGCGGGTCGGCCTTGCTCGTGGATGACTCCACCGAGGCGGTCGTGTCGTCGTACCTCGCGGTCGGCGGGCGCCGGGCCAGGCCGGCGATCGGTACGGAGGAGTTCCCGGTGCTGCCCGGACGCCTCGCCGCCGCCTTGCCTGCCGTGGTCGACCGCGAGGTCTGTCCTGGGGCACTCCGCCGCCTCATCCACACCGCGACCCCGCGCAGGTCGGCCGGCGTCAAGGGACTGCCCGGTGATCAGGCCCCCGGTGGCTCCGGCTGGAATCCGGGGGAGCGGCCACGACGTTCCGCCACGTAGATGTGGCGTTACCCGCCAACTCACCCGCTCCACCACCCCGAGTTGCAGGTCAGCGGCATTCGGCGCAGCAGGTACGCCAGCCCCTCCGCCGGCCTCTCCACGGCCCCGTCGCCCCGCGCCGACCGTGGCCGCGCCCGGTTCCGCGCCCAGCGAGGCGAGGACGAGGACCACCAGGCCGGCGGCGGCCACATACAGGGGTGACCGTCAGCGGTGAGGCAGTTCCAGCTCGGCGATCGGGGTGTTCTTGTGTGCCGGCGGCGAAGCAGGCCGACCGCATCCCGTCGGTGTCCGTGAAACGCAACTGGGCGCCGGGACGGGGGCGTTCCTTGCAGACGATCAGCCGGATCCCCTTCGACCGGAGGGCCAGGCGGTCGCTGTCGGCGTCGATGATGGTCATCCCGGCAGGCCCGCCACCGGTTCTCCGGACCCACCATGGCCTGGTCGAACCCCGCCAGCGGGTGGTGACCGCAGGTCCTCTTCCAGTCCTCGCGTCATGGCGCAAGGGGTGCGGACACCGGGAGATCCACAGCGTCTTGCGGACTGTCTCCACCAACAGCGGGGCCCCGGTTCGGGCGAGCACCGAACGACCGCCGCCGTCTGCGCGGACACGGGGAGAGGACCCGATACGCTTCGACACCACCTTGTCAAAACGAGAGGCCAAGGCGCGTGCTGTTGGGGAGTGCGGCGCTGCGGGGCCGGCAACGGACGGGGACATCAAGGGTGAGGTGCAGGCCCAGTGGCGGCAATCTGAAGAAGCGACCGGCCTGCTGATGGGGTATTGGGGGTTTCGTGGGTGCCGGTCATCCGGGACTTCGAGGGGCAGTGCTACGGATACGCCGTGCGAGGCTTTCCCGCCACTGGGCATGCTGCTGGAGTCGCACGCGGGTGCCCTGCGGAGCGGCAACTGGAAGAAGTGGCCTACACGGGTGGAGACGAGGCGCGGCCGTAACCACCTCCGCCGGGGGTGCGCATGACGAGCACGTCTCCTGCGGTGACGTCTGCCGTGTCGCAGCCGCGCAGTGGCGTGACGGTGCCGTCGGTGCGCTGGACGAGGTTCTCGCCGAGTGCGCCGGGGTGGCCGCCGGACATGCCGTAGGGCGGGACGCGGCGGTGTCCGGAGACGACCGCGAGGGTCATCGGTTCCAGGAAGCGGATACGGCGTTCGACGCCGCATCCGCCGTGCCAGCGCCCGGCGCCTCCGCTGCCTTCGCGGATGCGGAACTCCTCCACCCGTACCGGGTAGCGCCATTCCAGGATCTCGGGATCGGTGAGGCGGGAGTTGGTCATGTGTGTCTGTACGGCGTCCGCGCCGTCGAAGCCGTCGCCTGCGCCGGAGCCGGAGGCGATGGTCTCGTAGTACTGGACGTGGTCGTTGCCGAAGGAGACGTTGTTCATGGTGCCGGAGCCCTCGGCCTGGATGCCCAGCACGGCGTAGAGGGCGCCGGTGACGGCCTGGGAGGTCTCGACGTTCCCGGCGACCGTCGCGGCCGGGTAGGCAGGAGAGAGCATGGAACCGGCGGGCACGCGCACATCGAGAGGTTTCAGGCAGCCGCTGTTGAGGGGGATGTCGTCGGCGACCAGGGTACGGAAGACGTACAGCACGGCCGCCATGACGACGGAGGTGGGGGCGTTGGTGTTGCCGGGCTGCTGGGGTGAGGTTCCGGTGAAGTCCAGTACGGCGCTGCGGGTTTCGCGGTCGACACGCAGGGTGACCTGGATGACGGCGCCGCTGTCCGTCTCGTAGCGGTGCTCGCCGTCGTGGAGGGTGGCGATGATGCGGCGCACCGATTCCTCGGCGTTGTCCTGGACGTGCCGCATGTAGGCGTGGACGACGTCGAGCCCGAACTGGTCGATCATCGCGCGCAGTTCGCGGATGCCCTTGTTGTTGGCGGAGATCTGGGCGCGCAGGTCGGCGAGGTTGGTGTCGGGGGCGCGTGACGGGTAGCGGGCACCCGTCAGCAGGTTACGGGTCTCGGTCTCGCGGAACCGGCCGTCGCGCACCAGCAGCCAGTTGTCGAACAGGACGCCCTCCTCGTCGACGGTGGTGCTGAAGGCGGGCATGGAACCGGGGCTGATGCCGCCGATCTCGGCGTGGTGGCCGCGTGAGGCGACGAGGAAGAGCAGCCGCTCACCCGCCTCGTCGAAGACCGGGGTGACGACGGTGATGTCGGGCAGGTGGGTGCCGCCGTGGTAGGGGTCGTTGATGGCGTAGACGTCGCCGGGCCGCAGCGTTCCGGTGTTGCGGCGCAGCACCTCCTTGATGGACTCGCCCATCGACCCCAGGTGTACGGGGATGTGGGGCGCGTTGGCGATGAGGTTGCCCTCCGGGTCGAACAGGGCGCAGGAGAAGTCGAGGCGCTCCTTGATGTTGACGGAGTGGGCGGTGCTCTGCAGCCGGACGCCCATCTGCTCGGCGACGGACATGAAGAGGTTGTTGAAGACCTCCAGCAGCACCGGGTCGACGCTGGTGCCGACCGCGACGCGGGACGGGCGGGGCCCGGAGCGGGCCAGGACGAGGTTGCCGTGGGTGTCGGCGGTGGCCCGCCAGTCGGGGTCGACGACGCTGGTGGCGTCCGGTTCGGCGACGATCGCCGGGCCCTCGACGGCGTCGCCGGGGCGGATGTCCTCGCGGCGGAACAGGCGGGTGGGCTGACTGCGGCCCTGTACGAACATCTCCACCGTGGCGGTCGGGCGCAGCGGGCCGTGCCGTGGGGGCGCGGCGGTCACGGTGTCGGTGGTGAGCGGGCCGGAAGAACCGGTTGCTTCGGCCGCGACGGTCTCGACGACGAGGGGTTTGTTCATGGTGAAGCCGTAACGGTCATGGTGTTCGTGCTCGAAGGCGGCCCGCATCCGGTCGGCGGAATCCAGCGCGACGGGCAGGGCGAAGTCGGTGCCCTCGTAGCGCAGCAGCGCACGGACGGTGGTGCGCACCGTCTCTCGCGGCACTCCGTCCTCGCGCAGTTGTGCGCGGGCCTGCTCCTCCAACTCGGCACGTACGGCCGTGATGCGCGCGGCCGTCTCCGGTGCGTCGAGCGGGGCCTCGACGGAGCGTTCGCGCAGCGCGACCGCGTCCGCCATGCCGATGCCGTACGCGGACAGCACCCCCGCCAGCGGCGGAATGAGGACGGTGTCGATGCCGAGCCGGTCGGCGACCGCGCACGCCACCTGGCCGCCCGCACCGCCAAAGCCGACGAGCGCGTAGCGGGTGATGTCCCTGCCGCGTTGGACGGAGATCTTCTTGACGGCGCCCGCGATGTTGAGGACGGCGATGTCGAGGAAGCCCGCCGCGACCTCCTGCGGACTGCGGCGCTCCCCGGTCGCGGTCGCCGTCTGCTCGGCCAGGTCGGCGAAGCGTGCGCGGACCGCCTCGTCGTCCAGCGCCTGGTCGCCCGTCTCGCCGAACACCCGTGGGAAGAAGGCGGGTTGGATGCGGCCGAGCATGACGTTGGCGTCGGTGACGGTCAGCGGCCCGCCACGCCGGTAGCAGACAGGGCCGGGGTCGGCACCGGCCGAGTCGGGCCCGACTCGGTAGCGCATGCCGTCGAAACGCAGGATCGAGCCGCCACCCGCGGCGACGGTGTGGATGTCGGTCATCGGCGCGGTCATCCGCACCCCCGCCACCTGCGTGCCCAGCACGCGCTCGATCTCGCCCGCGAAGTGGGAGACGTCGGTGGAGGTCCCGCCCATGTCGAACCCGATCGCGCGGCCGTGACCGGCCCGGCCCGCGGCCCGCGCCATGCCGACGACGCCGCCAGCCGGACCGGACAGCACGGCATCCTTGCCCCGGAAGTGCCCGGCCTCGCGCAGGCCGCCCCCGGACTGCATGAACATCAGCCGCACGCCGTGCAGTTCGTTCGCCACTTGGTCGACATAACGGCGCAGGATGGGGGAGAGGTAGGCGTCCACCACCGTGGTGTCACCGCGCGGCACCAGCTTGATCAGCGGGCTCACCTCGTGCGAGCAGCTGACCTGGGGAAAACCGATCGCGCGAGCGGCCTCGGCGACAGCGGCCTCATGATCAGGGTGACGATAGCCGTGCAGGAAGACGACCGCGGCGCTGCGGAATCCGTCTTCGTACGCTGCCCGCAGCGTCTCGCGGGCGGCGTCCAGGTCGAGCGGCCGGACCGGCTCACCGTGGGCGCCGATCCGTTCCTCCACCTCGATCACCCGGTCGTACAGGGCGTGCGGGAGCAGGATGCGACGGTCGAAGATGCGCGGCCGGTTCTGGTAGGCGATGCGCAGGGCGTCCCTGAAACCCCGGGTGGTGACGAGGACGGTCGGCTCTCCGGTGTGGGTCAGCAGCGCGTTGGTGGCGACGGTGGTGCCCATCTTCACCACCTCGATCCGCCCGGCCGGAATCGGCGCGTCCGGCTCCAGTTCCAACACCTGCCGGATCCCGGCGACCGCCGCGTCACGGTACGCCTCCGGACGCTCCGAAAGCAGCTTTCGGCTGACCACCCCGGAGTCCGGCGTCACTGCCACGACATCGGTGAAAGTGCCGCCCCGATCGATCCAGAACTGCCAGTGACCCGCCATGAACTCATTGTGCGCTCGGCCGACCGGGCGCGAGGGCTGACGACACAGGGCCGAGAGCGCATTCCCGCCAGCCGACGCACACCGGACCACGAGCCTGAGCGCCGAGAACACGCGAGGACACTGTCCGGGACGGGTTGGTCCGGGTCACGTTGGAAGGGGACGGCGGCACGCATCCCGCGGCGCACCGGCTGACGCTGCGGCGGATCCTGCAGCCCGGAGCGGAGAGCGCCGTCACTTTCGGCAAGAGGTTCACGCACTATCGGGCCGGAGCAGCCTGCCCCCGCTGTGCTCGGTTCTCGGGGCGAGACGTGCTGTCTTCGCTGTTGGTGCTGCTTCGGTTCAGAGCGCCGAGATCGGAGAGCAGCCGATACCGACACCGAGCAGCATGGGCGTCATGCCCGAGCAGCCATCAGCGCTGGCAGGCGTGGCAAGGATTGCGAGGAACGCGACGGTTCCGAGGACGGCAGCGGCAATACGGCGCATGAATTCTGTTCTTTCCAGTCTGGTGGACGCGTCCCGACATCGCTTCCCGCAGTCCCGCGCCGGCATACCGTGTGCCACTCGTGTGGGTCTGCCGTATCGACCGCCTGGCCTTTTGACGACGACGTCTCCTCGCCGCCCGCACACGTACGCGTCGGCCCGCCGCACCATCCAATTCGCCGTGATGTCGGAAGGCCGGATCATGATGCGAATTCGGCGGGGGCGCTCGTTGCGCAACAGACGTCTTCAGGACCGTGCGGATCACAACAGGTCCGTCACATGGTGCTGGGACGGCTTCGGCCGCCCCGTCGGTTGCGGCGCGGCCTGCAGCCATGCCGACCAGGCCGACGATGAAGGCGAGGAGCAGGCCGACGGGCATGACGGCGTTGCCGACGACGGTGCCGAGATGGTGCGCGACCAGATCGGGGGTCACGCTTTCGGCCAGGGTGCCGACGCCGGCAATCCGGAACGCGATGCGCACTGCGAAGACCGGGTCCACCACCAGCGGGCAGTGAGCAGCCTGCAGGCGCCTGAGGGCGGTGCCAAGGGCTCCGCTTCGGGGCTGTCAGCCGATGCCCATGAACGCCGACATCAGCCGGCGCAGCCGCTACTTCTTCCTCACCCACCCCCGCGAGGGCCTCCACCACCCGATCGAGTGCCTTGCTCACCTCAACGCGTATGACCTGATCCGCGGGGTACGACGGGGAGCAGCCGAAGATGCCGCACTCGTGGCGAACCTGCTGGACAGTGAGCTCATCGGCGACCCTCCCGCGCCCAGCGAGCCACATGGTGAGCGCTTCGGCGGTGCCGCCAACCACCTGGCCGCGACCACGCGGCCTGCTGCCCGGCATGATGGGAACAACGCGGCAGCGGGTGCGCTACGGCCGACCGGCCAACTCCAGGTAGCGCCCACAGGCGTCCATGTTCATCAGCGTCGGGTCGGGATGCGATTCCACGTCCTCCGACCCGAAGGTCTGACGGGGCTACGGGTATGCGTGCTTCCGGGCGGCAGGCACAAGCCGGTTCCCAGCCGCTGGGCCAGGCCAATCAGCTCGCGGGAGCCTCATCGGTGCCCGTCACGGAACGAGGCGCGGGCAACCATCTCGGGATCTCGTTGGTTGCGACCCAGATCATGCACCACACCCTGGTAATGCACCGTCACGTCACCGGTGAACAGTCGGATTCGAGCCCTGTGCAAGGACTCCACAGTCACCGTATCCCATGCGTCCGCCCGCCCCGCAGTTCGGCCCGGCGGCGGTCCGGGAGGAACGTCTTTCCCGACGATGTGACAGCGACGGGTCGTTGGGCGATACGAGGATCACCCGGTCGACTTCTCGTGCCATCTGCCAATACGGCGTCCTGAGGGTACGGGAGCAGACTCTCTGCCACGACCGCGCCCCGGCGAACCACCGAATCCGCTGGGCCGGCGCGGCCACGAACAGACGAAGCACAACAGGGGGCGCCACGTGAGCGTGCAGCAGTACGACAAGATCGGCGAAGCATTCGAGGGATTCAAGTCCCTGCCACTGATACGTTACGGGGAGGTACCGAGCTTCCTGGGCACGGTTGGCAACGTGAGCGGCAAGTCGGTTCTCGACCTGGCGTGCGGCACCGGTTTCTACAGCAGGGAGTTCAAGCGGCGTGGTGCCACGGACGTCCTCGGTGTCGACATCTCCGTCGGAATGATCGACGCCGCGCGGGAGATCGAACAGCGCGATCTGCTGGGTGTGCGATACGAGGTCGGCGACGTGGCCGAACTGCGGGCCCTCGACCGGCACTTCGACATCGCGACGGGCGTGCAGTGCCTCAACTACGCCGAGGACATCGCCGCGATGGAACGGATGTGTCGCAACATCCACCGGAACCTGATGCCAGGCGGAGAGTTCTTCCTGCTCGCTCAGAAACCCGACTACCGCTTCGACTGCCCCTCGCTGGACAAGTACGGGTTCCGCTGCGAACCGACGGGCGAGGAGAGCGAGACAGGGCCGCAGGTGCGGGTCACCGCTCTCCTCGACCCGGAGCCGATCACCATCGTCGCCTCCGCCCCGCGCCGCGAGGTCTACGAGGAGTGCCTGCGGGCGGCTGGGTTCAGGGATGTGGAGTGGGTCCCGCTCCAGGTGTCCGACGCAGGCATCCGCGAATTCGGCGCGGACTTCTGGACGGACCTCCTCGCACACCCACCGCTGGAGATGCTGCGCAGCCGCGCCTGACGGCGAACACGGTTCCGACCCACCTGACGTGCCTGGACGCGCGCTCCGTCGTAGGGAAGGCTGGCATGGAGCGGGCCGCGGCGGAGAGGTTTCGTCCCGGCCCGCGGTGCACGTGGCAGCGCCGTGTTCCCAACGAGTCGTCGGCCCTCCCGGCACCCGGCACTCGACCAGGACAGGAGCCGAGCGGGGCTCCCTACCTTCCGGCAGTCCGATAGATCCGGCAGTAGAGGTCAGAGCCGTGTCCGGTGGAGACCGCGTCGATCAGGGCCTGGAGTTCGGAGGGCGGGTTACGCCGGCTGCGGCACCGCCCAGCGCCGTCACCACGGACCATTTGATCCGCCAGGCTTCTGCGGGACTGGACGGTGACGCCAGTCGGAGCAGCAGGCAGATGGGTGCTCGGCCAACAATGGCCGTGAAGTTGCAGGTCAGTGCCGCGTTGACGTCGATCGCGTGAGACCGCTCTGGACCGGTGACACTTCCTCGGCACGTGACAGTCGGCGGGTGACGGTCACACGGTGACGGTCACGACGCATTCGCCCCGCCGATGTCACACCTACGGCACCCTGCCCGGTCTCTCCCATGAAAGGCGTGACAACCGGATACGTGGACCGTGGGTACACGGGAGGAGCAGCAGCATGAGGTCACTGATCATCTGTACGTCGGTGTCGCACGGCAACACCCGCAGGGTCGCCGACGTCATGGCCGACGTACTGGGAGCGAGAGTGGTCCGGCCGCAGGAGGCGGACCCGGCGGAGCTGGCGGCTTGTGACCTCGTCGGCTTCGGTTCCGGGATCTTCGCCCAGAGGCTCCACCCGGACCTGCTCCGCTTCGTCGCCTCACTGCCGCGGCAGCAGGGGCGGGCGTTCGTGTTTGCGACCAGCGGCCTGCCCGAGCCGCGACTCCGCCCGTTTACGCGCCCTCTGGTGGGCGTGCTCCGGGCCAAGGGCTTCGAGGTGACGGACGCGTTCTCGTGCCGAGGCTTCGACACCTGGGCACCGTTCCGGCTGGTCGGGGGGATCCGCAAGGGACGGCCGAACGGGGCGGATCTCACGGCGGCGCGCGCATTCGCCGAGGACCTGCAGCGGACCCGCCCGGCACGGGGGGAAAGAGCGTGCTGAGGAGTGCGGCGCCCGCAACGGCGTTCCCGGGGAACTGCTGGTACGGCTCCGAGTCACGAAGGTCAGATGATTCCGGATTCTCGTTCCCGCTGCCCGCGCGGCGGAGGCTTCTGATGCGGTCCCCGGCACCAGACAGCGGTGAGTGCGTGCTGCCGGTTCCGGGGCGGCAGCCGTGACGCGGGCTGCACTCCGGAGGTCGGCTCGGCGGGTACCGCGTGGACCCAACTGCGTACGGTCCGGGCCGCCGGAGTCCACGGACCGGATCCGTCGCGGCCGAGCGGACCTGACTGTTCTCTGACGGTCGGACGGGGAGCGTTATCAGCCAATTGCCGCGCCTGCTCCGGCGGCCGGTCGTCAGGTCTCACCTCACCGTTCGCTGGAACACGACCGAGTGGAAGTGGCAGTGCGCACCGGGTGTCGAAGCCGCAGCGGTTTCGCGGTGCAACGCCCGGAAAGCGGGGCCCGCCGGCACGTTGCCGTCTGCACCGTGCCGGTGACTCTGACACCTCTCGCCGCTTCGAGCGGCTGACGACGGTAGGGCGAAGGGCTTTCCTCGGCGGGCTCGTACGCGGCTGCGAACGGTGCCGACGGCACGGCGCCGGGCGCAGCGGCCGACGGGCGTCGCATAGGGCCACCGGCTCCAGCCAGGCCAGACGTGTGTCGGCCATTCAAGGCTCGGGCCACGGGAGACGGGAAGGGCTGGGGCTCTTGTTCCGGCCGCCCTGCGGTGGCTAGGCTCCGGCTCGCTTTCGCACGACCCACACATTTTCTGCACATGATGACCGGAATCGCCGGTTCATCAGTCGTGGCGGCGTACCGCACCGGGAACCTCGCAAGGGTCCGCCGGACGCCGGGGGAGGGGTGGAGGACATCGGCAGGTCTCGATTACTGCGACGCGACGGCAGGGCGTCGAGCGCGCCTGGTGCGGCGCCGCCCCCGGCGGGCACCGGGATCCGCACGGCGGGCGGACGTGATCTGACCGTTCTCTGGGGGATCAACTTCGTCGACGGACTCGGCAGCCAGGCCTCCGGTCTCGTGTTCCCCCTGCTGCTCCTCGATCTGGGTCACGGGCGCGGTACCGCAGGCGCGTTCGCCAGCGCCGCCGCCCTCGCCGGGGTGATCCTGAGTCCGCTTGTGGCCCTGCCGGCCGACCGAGGCCGCCGCCGTACTCTCATGACCGGTACAGCGGCGTCGGCGTCCCTGGCGATGGCCGGGCTGGCCGTCTGCTGCCTCGGGCACCCTCCTCTGTGGGTTCTGCTGGGCCTCGCGCTCACCGAGCGTCTGTGCGCGACGGCGTACGAGGCCGCAGCACGTGGTGCCCTGTCCCGGCTGGCCGGTGCCGCGGATCTGCCCCGGGCCGTGGCCGGAGTCCAGGCGGGCGATCAGGCCGCACTGGTGCTGGGGCCGGCGCTCGGCGGGCTCCTGTTCGGCGTGAGCCCTCTCCTGCCGTTCGTCGCGGACGCCGGCTCCTACGCGGCGGCGGCATTCGGGGTGAGGACCATACGGACCCCCCTCGACGGCACACCTGCCGGTCCTTCCCGCGGACCGGACGCCCCAGGGACTCCCGCGGACGTTCCGCCGGCGACGTCGGCAACGGTCCCGGACTCGCCCCGCGCCTCCTCGGACCCGCCCGTCGGCACGATTCGTCCCGGCACGATCCGTTCCGGCGCTCTGCGGGCCGGCGTCGCCGCGGTGGTCGGTTCCCCCGTGCTGCGGCTGGTCCTGCTGTGGTCCTGCGTCGCGAGCGGAGCCGTGACGTTGTTGTTCTACAACGCTCTGTTCGTTCTGGGCACCGAGGCGGGCAGCATCGTCACCGGAGGGGTGCTCGCGGCCTCCGGTGCTGCGGGTCTGGCCGGTTCGCTGGTGGCGGCGCGTGTGGTGCGCGGGCTCGGTGCCCACCGGTCGCTGACCGTGGCGACCTGGTTGCTTCTTCCGCCGTGTGCCGCGCTGTCCGTGGCCCGTGAAGCGTGGTCGTGGACTCTGTGCTTCTGCGGACTGTGCCTGGTGCTGCCGGTGGTCACCACCGTCCTGGGCGCGGCCGCGGTGTGGGCGGTACCCGCGGAGCTGCAGTCCCGGTCCGGCGCCGTACTGGGGTCGGCGAGCGCCGTGACCGCCGCCGGCGCGCCGGCAGGAGCGGTCCTGTTGATGACCTGGGGTGGTCCGGGGGCGCCTGCGGTGGCCTGCACCGTCATCCTGGCGCTGCTGGCCGTCCGCACACAGCGCACGGCGAACACGGTGCTGCCGCCTCTCACGCCCGCCCGCGGTGACCAGGACACGGGCCCCAGCGACGGCCGTACGGGCAGGGCACGATGACGAACTCCTATCGCGTGTTCGTGACCACACTGCCCGATGTGTGCCCGGCCGACCCGCGCCGCATGGTCTTCACAGCGGACTCCGGCGGCCGCTGCGAGGTCTTCACGTGGGACGCCGCAGCCCGGCGGGTCCGGCAGGTCACCGACAGCGCCGACGGCACGGCTCACCGGGCGATCGACGCCGAGGGTTACGTGTGGTGGTTCGAGGAGGACGCGACCGAGAGCGGCCTCTGGTGGTTTCAGCACTTCGACGGCGGCCCCCGGTTGCCGGGCCTGCCCGGAGCGCCGGCCGGGCGGCCGCGCGGGCTGGCGGTGACCGCGGACGGCACGGTGGCCGCAGCCATCGCCCACGCCGAGGGGACCACGGTCGTGGTGGGCCGGCGCGGTCAGCCACAGCGACAGGTGTGGTGCGCACCGGGGCCGCTCCGCTTGTGCGGCATCACGCCGGACGGCACGCTCATCGCCGTGGCGGCCGCTGCCGACGACCCTGCCGCCGTGAGGGTCGTGTCACGTGAGGGCCGAACGGTTCTCGCCCTGCCCGGATCCGCCGCACCCGGCGTCGACGGGGACGCGGCCGAGGGCCCGGCGGGCCCGATGCCGGCCGGCACCAGGCTGTGGTGTCAGGGATTCTCGCCCGGGCCCGGGCGACACGAGTTGCTCCTGGTGCGCGACCTCACGGACGGCTATGTCCTCCAGACGTGGACGCCGGAGGAGGGCCTGTGCACCCATCACTGGTGCCCCTTCGACACGGAGATCAGCGCCCGCTGGTACCCGGACTCGCGCGCGTTGCTGGTGCGTCAGGACCGGCAGGGTCGCTCGCTGCTCCATCACGTGGATCTGGATTCCCGGAGGAGGGTTCTCGTGCCCACCCCCGCGGGCAGCGTGCTGGATGCCGCGCCCCGGGCCGCGGGCGCCGTCGACTACCTGTGGACCGACACCGCCCATGCCCCTGTGCTGCGCGCCACGGACGGCATGGGGCTGCCTCCGTGCGGTTCCGCGACCGTGGTGCCCGGACGGCACACCGATCTGTGGACGCCCTCGTCATCGGGACGGGTGCACACCCTGCTGAGCCTGCCGGAGCGGCCGGGGTCCGAGCCGCCACCGGCCGTCTTCCTGATCCACGGCGGACCCGCAGATCACGACCGTGACGCATACGACGCCACGGTGCACTCGCTGGTGGCCTCCGGTTACGCCGTCGCCCGCGTCAACTACCGGGGCTCCACCGGTTACGGGCCGCGCTGGCAGCGGGAGTTCCCCGCCGGAGTCGGCCACACTCAGGTCGAGGACCTCGCCGCAGTCCGCGCAGACCTCGTCGCCCAGGGCCTCGTCGCCCCTTCCGCGAGCGCCCTTTGGGGTGTGTCCTGGGGCGCCTACCTCGTCCTGCTGGCTCTGGGCACCCGCCCCCGGCTGTGGCAGGCCGGTATCGCCGTCAAGCCGGTCGCCGACTGGGCGGCCGCCCACCGCACCAGCACACCGGCTCTGCGCGCGGTGGACGTCCGGCTGTTCGGCGGTACCCCGGACGAGCTGCCGGAACGGTACGCCGGCAGTTCGCCCCTCACCTACGCGGCCGCGGTCACGGCACCCCTCCTCGTCGTCGGTGCGACCCGCGACGTCAAGTGCCCGCCCGGGCAGATCCGCAGCTACCTCGCCGCGCTGGCCGCTGCGGACGTACCGCACGAGGCCATGTGGCTCGACACGGGACACGACGGTTACGACGGCGCGGCGCACGTCGCCGTCCTGCGTCGGTCCCTGCGTTTCCTGCGCGACCGGCTGCCCGCCCCGGCACCCGGCACCCTCACACGTCCTCCCGCGTCGACGGGAGGACCCCGGTCCCGCTGAGGCAACAGCGGGACCGGGCGGCACAGCACCGTCCCACTCGCAGAAGGAGGAGCACCGTGCAGAAGGACATCATCCACAACGACCCGCTCGCGGGCGACGAGGAGAACCGTAAGCCGGGCATCGGCATCACCATCACCGTGCCGTTCCGCAACGCCGACGAGGGCGGCGACGAGGAGTGACCGACGGCCCGGCCGGCCCGCCCGATCGGGCGGGCCGGCCGGGCCCCCGACCACCGTCCTGCCACGCCCCTGCCCCGCCGCGCCACAAGGAGCCGACCGTGCGCGTTCTCCTGCTCAACATGCCCTGGTCGCCGATCGACCTGCCCTCCCTCGCCCTGGGCATCCTCAAACGGAGCGTCGACGAGCGCGTCGCCGGGGCGACGTGCGACGTACTGCACGCCAACCTGGACTTCACCGACTGGATCACCCGGCGCACCGAGTTCTCCGCCGAGGACTACGAGTACTACGCGCTCTCGTCCTATTTCCTCGGCTGCGGCGACTGGGTGTTCTCCAGCGCGCTGTACGACGATCCGGCCTGGAAGGAGGCCGAGTTCACCCGGGCGATGTCCGGCAAGCTGCGTTCCAAGCGGATGCGGGTGACCCGTGAACTGCACGCGGCCGTCCCGCAGTTCGTGGAGGAAGTCGCGCGGCGGGTCGTGGACCTGGCCCCCGACGTCGTGGGGCTGACGTCCACCTTCCAACAGAACACCGCCGCTCTGGCCGCCGCCCGGCACATCAAACGGCTCGCCCCGCACATCGTGACGGTCATGGGGGGCGCGAACTGCGATGCCGAGCAGGGGGCAGCCGTCCACCGCAACTTCCCCTTCGTCGACTTCGTGATCCGCGGTGAGGGCGAGGACGCCTTTCCCCGCCTGCTCGAAGCGCTGCGGGACGGGTCGCCGACCGCTGCCCTGACCGACATCGCGGGTCTGTGCCACCGCACCCACGGGACCGACTCGGTCGCCAACCCGATGCCGACGGGCCCCTTGCCGCCGGCGGCGATCCTCCCTCCCGACTACAGCGGCTACTTCGAACGCCTCGCGGGGTCCGTGGCGCGCAACTGGGTCGAGCCGAAACTGGTCGTCGAGGGCGCCCGCGGCTGCTGGTGGGGGGAGAAGCACCACTGCACGTTCTGCGGACTGAACGGATCGTTCATGGAATTCCGCAGCAAAAGCCCCGACACCTTCTACCAGGAGATCATGGACCTGGCGGAGCGTCACCGCGTCCTGGACATGTACGTGGTCGACAACATCCTCGACATGCGCTACCTGTCCACCGTGCTGCCGCGGATCATCGACAGCGGCTACGACCTGCGCATGCACATCGAGATCAAGGCGAACATGCGCCGCCCACAACTGCGGACCCTCGCCGACGCCGGTCTGATCTACGTCCAGCCCGGTATCGAGAGCCTCAACAGCCGAGTGCTCGACCTCATGGACAAGGGCGTCAGCGGGTGCCAGAACGTACGGATGCTCCGGGACGCGGCCGAGACAGGACTGTCCGTCTCCTGGAACTACCTGCACGGTTTCCCCGGAGAGACCGCCGAAGACTACGCCCCGGTGATCCGCCAACTGCCCGCGCTGGAGCACCTCAACCCGCCGGTCGACCTGTCCGCCCGGATCGCCATCGAACGTTTCAGCCCGTACTTCGACCGGCGGGAACTGGGCTTCAGCGGACTACGTCCCGAGGAGCACTACCTGTTCACCTACGACCTGCCCGAAGAGGAACTCCACGACTTGGCCTACGTCTTCCAGGCACCCGAACGCGGCATCGGCGAGCCCACGGTGACCCAGCTGAACGAGGGCATCGCCGCATGGAAGAAGCACCACACCGACGCCAGGCTCACCCACGCCGACCTCGGAGACCGCATCATGCTGGTCAGCCGGCGTCGCTCGTTCGCCTGGCGCACCCTGTGCCTGACCGACCCCTTCGCCGTCGCCGTGTTCCGTCTGCTGGACCAGCCGCACGCCCCCGCGGCCCTGCACCGCAAGGTAACCGCGGACCCGGCCTCGGCCCAGCGCACCCTGCAGGACGTGCAGGACCTGCTCGACGAATGGACGACGCTCGGCGTGACCTTCACCGACGCCGGTCAGTACGTCCACATCGCGCCGGCCGCGGTCAACCAGGAGCTGCTGCGCCTGGACTACATGCGTCACGCGCACGCACGCCCGCTGCCCGGCCCCGCGGAGGAACACGCCGCGCAGAACCGGGCCGCACCGGCACCCGCGCTGCCCTGACCCCGGTCCACGGACCCGCTTCGCCCACTGACAAGGAACCGACCATGCCATTCAGCACGCCCCGCGCGACCGTCCAGGGCTGGCGCGACCATGACGACCACACCCGGACACTGCCGGGCATGTCCCTGGGACACATACCGCTCGCCTCCGATGCACGCGACGCCCCACGGCTGTGGGACCTGGGCGTTCGCCGGGCCGAGATCGACGCTCCGGTCGACCTCGCCGCGCCGGGACCCTCGGCCGCCCGATCGGCGATCGACCGGCTCTGCCTGATCCGCGACCTCACGGCCCGAGCCGTCCAGGTCGACTGGGACCTGCTCCTCCCGCCGGACCGGGCCGACCATCTGTGGAAAGTGCTGTCCCACCTGCACCCACCCCGGACCGTCACCGGCCTGGACGACGCCGAGACCGCCCTCCACGCCTGGCGCACACGTCACTACCTGTGCAAACTGCTCTGGCGCCAGGGTCCGGGTTTCCTGCAGATCCGCGACCGGCGCTGGGGCGACCTGCGTCGGTTCACGGCGGACGACCCCCGCTACCCCATGGCGATCGCGCGGCTCGACCGGGGCGCTCACCCCGCCGACATCCCCCGCGACATCCTCGAAGAGCTCAGTGCCGAACACCTCGTCCTGCAGATGGGCGACCTCGCCTGGTGGCTGCCCTACCGAGTGTCGCGATGGCTGCAGGAGGCCATGGCCGTATGAGTGACGGTGCTGCATCAACAGCCACCGCTCCGAGCACTCCTTGGGCGCCCCCTGCGCCGGGCAGCCGCGCACGGGACGCAGCGGGTACCTTCTCCGCCCGGCCACCGCCCCGAGCCGCCCGCCAAGGGGCGGTCTGTGACGCAGGGCTCCTGTGACCCCGCACACTCCCCCTTGACCGGAAAGGGGGTGTTTATTTAGTTTCCCACGACATGACCCCTCACGACCCGACCCCCGAGACGCCTCCGCGCCGGAACGAGTCCGGGCGCACGCCGGACGGCACCGCGCCGCCCGTGCTCGTCGGCTTCGACCTCGACTTCACCGCGCACGAGATCGAGCGGCGCGCGCAGGTCCTCGCCGCCCTCGGCCCGGACTGGGACCCCATCGAGGCGCTGCACGGCGAGGAGCAGGCGTACGACCTGCTGTACTCCGGTCTGGATGCTGAGCAGCAGCGCCTGTACGACGACCTGGTCACGGCCGGGGTGCTGCCGCGGCGCGCGGGCAGTGACGGGAGTGGCGGCAGCGACGGCGATGACCGTGCTGCCGCTTGATCCGCAGGCGGACCCCGGCCGCCGCGGGTGGGCGGCCTGCCCGAACTGCGCCGACGAGCGAGGCTGCGAGCCCTGCGCGGCGCGCCGCAGCTGCTCCGCGCACTGGCGTTACCTGCTGTCGAGCACCGGCAGCCTGCTCTGCCTCCAGTGCCCGGCCTGCACCCACGTCTGGGTCCACGACAGCGGCTTCGGCGCGACCCGCTCCCCGCTCTAGATGATCAAGCCCGATGCGTTCGACCGCCTGCGAAGGCCAACTGAATGGCGGGCGTACCTGGGGGATCGAACTGGAGCGCGGGAACTTCCGGTACAGGCGCTGCGTCTCTCCCGCATGCTGGCTATGTGGGGCGCCGCGCTTCCGGCGCTGGCCTTTCTCCTGTTCGTCTGCGGCGCGGCCGGGTTGATGACGCGACGGTTCAGGCGGCGCAGCGTTCTCCACCACGGTCGCGGCCCTGAGAGCCGACCTTTGACAGGATGCTGTTGCTGACCGACGCAGCGAGCCGGGCGGTGGACGTAAGCCCAGAACAGCGACTGTGGACGCTGGTGCTCCGGAACCCCTGGTTCCTGGTCGGCGGTCTCGTCTTCGGCCTGTCCGCCTGGGAGTTCGGAAGAGCGGACGGCTCAAGGATCGGAGCAGGCTGGCTCTGCCCGGCTTCCAGAGTTGGTCGGCTGGGCCGGATACGGGTCCTGCGCCTCCCGTACCTGGTTCTGCTACCTGGTGTGCCCGCCGGTCGGCACGCCGATCCTGTGGGTCCGGGCGAGCCCGACGCCGGACCAGCGCGAGGTGCTTCCGCACCGAACTGCCGCGGCCCTCGTTCAAGCGGGGGAAGAAGCGCCGGGGTGGGGGTCTGCTGAAGCAGGACTCACCGAGTTCGACTATTTCCGGCCTGAGATGCGGCACCCGCTGGTGCGGATCCAGCTCAAGCCGCCGCGGTCCAGGAGATCTGGCCACACCGATGACAGCTCGCTGTGACAGGCCGAGGCTCGGGTTGTGGGTGGATCGCCGGCTGCCTCGTCGGGCGGGGTACGACCGACGTGCGTTCTGTCCCGGCGGGGCTCAAGCCGCTGAGCAGCAACTGCGGTCAGCTCACCGGGAAAGTCGGGGATCGCGCTCGCCGAGGACGAACTCCGCGGGCCAGTGGTGGTTCAGCACCTTGGCCAGCAACGGGTGGGTGGACTCGACCACCTCGCAGTACGGGACCCTCCCTTCCCTCCTGACCGGCTGGCCCTCCAGGACGACCGGTGCGCGCAGTGTCTCCTCGCCCCACGGCCCGACCGCGTTGCACAACAGGCCCTCGAAGCGGTGTCCGGGCAGGGTGCCGTCGTGGACCCGCGTCACGACCTCCTCGATCACTCGGGCCGCGAGGTAGATCCAGACCAGGTAGACCACCGTACGGCTGTCCGCGAGCGGGACGGGGAGGCGCACCTTGAGGAAGTTGCCGATGCCGTCCGCGACCATCATCGTGCCGGTGTCGACCTGCACGCGCTTGGCCCGCTCCTCCTCGGAGAGTTCCGCGATCAGATGGGGCAGGTCCAGCTCGAAGCCCGGGTGTTCAGGGTTCAGTTCGCCGCCGCAGGAGCACTCCGCGCCGTGGGCATGGTGGGCGTCGAGGCCGGTCGCGAGATCGTTCGGCGCGGCGGCGTCAGCCGGCAGCGGGAGCAGTAGCGCGTAGTAGCGCACCGCGGTGAACGCGGTCGGCTCGGGCAGGTTCAGCGCGGCCATGGCGGCCGAGGCGGCTTCGTGGCGCTCGCCGTTGACCCGGATCTCCGTCTCCATCGCGCCGGGGCGCCCGCCGTAGAAGACTTTGACGCCGTTGAAGTAGGGGGATTCCAGGTCCGCGGTGAACGTGTCCGCGATGCGGTGCAGTACGTTCGCGTCCAGCAGGGCATGCTGCATCCGCCGGTTCTCGGTGGTGTCGACGCCGAAAGCCACAGCGCCGGAGATGATCGAGTGCCAGCCGGGCACGCCGCGTCGGTGATCGGGGCCCGCCTGATCCGCGAAGCGCTTGCGCTGGTCGAGGAGTTCGAGCAGGCACGCGCCAGCCGTCTGCACCCATGCGTCGGCCGCCTCGCGGGGATCGGCGGACATCGCTACCACACAGTCCACGAAGCAGGGCACGTCCGGCTGGATGCTCACGTCCGGGAGTGCGACCAGGTCGTAGTGCCGGCCACCCCCGTGCAGGGGCGGAGCCACCGCCACCGCCCAGCCGTGCGGGCTGAGCAGCGAGTTGCCCTTGAGCTCGGCGCCTTCCGTCAAGCCGGGCGCGAAGGCCTCCAGGCTTGCCTTCACCAGGGCGAGGAACTCGCGGTCGGGCAGGCGCTCGTCGGGCTGCTCGGCCCTTCGCGTACGGCGTCGTATCCAAAACATGCGGTGGATCCTACTGAGCCGGCCTCGTTGACCAGTGGTTCGTTGCTACGCGTGGTTCGCCGCCTGCTTGACGGTCTTGATCACTGGTGCCGTTTCGAGGTGTGTGATGGCCGGGAGTGCGGCGATCCGGGTGGTCAGGTACCGGTACAGCTCCCGCTGGTCCGCGCACACCACGCTCGCGTACAGGTTGGTCGGGCCGGTCGTGGCGGCGGCGAACGCGATCTCCGGATGCCCGGCCAGCGCCCGACCGGCCTCCTCCAGGTGCGCGGGGGCGACCGAGAGCCAGAGCAGAGTGCGCGTGTTCACGCCGAACATGTGCCAGTCGACGTCGATGTCGAGGTAGAGCAGGCCGTGTTCGCGCAGCTCCGCCATCCGGCGCCGGACCGTCGTCGGCGACCAGCCGGTCGCCGCGGCCAACTGCTCGAACGCGGCCCGGCCGTCGGTGGAGAGCAGGGCGAGGAGCTTGCGGTCACCGTCGTCGAGCCGAACCGGTCCCGGTCGGTGCGGCACGGGAGGCGGGCGCAGTCGTTCGATCGCCTCCGCGTCCAACGACCCGAGTTTTCCGACCAGGTTGTCAGGGCCGCCGTAGAAGGCGTGCAGCACGGAGTGCGCGGTCACGCCCTCCACGCGTGGGGTGCGGGGGAGTTTGGCCAGCAGCAGGGCTTCGCTGTCCGCCTCGTTCTCGGTTCGGACCACGCAGGTGATCTCGGTGCCGCCGGAGCTGAGGCTCACCCAGGACGTGTCGGGGCGTCTGGCCAGTGCCTCGGCGACCGGGAGCGACGCGGCGGGCGCACATCGCACCCGCAGAAACCACAGGATGGCGCCCAGCGCGGTGGGGTCGACACCGCAGAGTACCCGTACCGCTCCGGCCGACCGCAACCGGGCGTAGCGGCGGGCGATGGTGCGATCCGACACGCCCAGAACCTCGGCGATGGTACTGAACGGTGCGCGGCCGTTGATCTGCAGGGCGTGCACGAGCCGTCGGTCCAGCTCGTCGTAGTCGGATTCCACCGGGCTGAGATTAGAAGGTGTCAGATATCGGCGCAATCGAGCCGGTACCTGGCTCGGGCGCATCGGCCGGCGGAGCGTTGCTTCTGTCCTGATCGACACAGACAGAGGAGAGTCCGTGGACACCGATGTGATCGTCGTCGGCGCCGGCCCGACCGGAATGACGCTGGCCAACGAGCTGCTCATAGCGGGAGTGTCGACCGTGCTGGTCGACAGGCTGTCGCAGCGCAGCGACCTGTCCAAGGCAGGCGGCGTGCAGTCCCGCACGCTGGAGGGGCTCGACCAACGAGGGCTGCTGGAACCCCTGCTGGCCACCGGAGACCACCCCGTCACCACGGGCCACTTCGCCGGCATCCCACTGCCGCTCCACTCCAACCGGCACCGCTTGCCATGGCGGTCCGTGCCGCAGGTGGCGATCGAGGGATTCTTCGAGGCGCATCTCGCCGCGCACGGCCTTCACGCCCGCAGGGAACACGAACTGGTCGGCCTCGCCCAGGACGACAACGGCGTCACCGCGACTTTCGCCAACGGCAGCACTCTCCGCTGCCGTTACCTCGTCGCCGCCGACGGAGCCCACAGCACCGTACGGTCCCTGCTGCGGGCCGAGTTCCCCGGTCAGCCGGGTACGTTGACGATCACCGCCGCCGACGTGCGGCTGGGCGGCGTCGATCCGTCCACGTCACACACCTGGAACGAGGACGGGCACTGGGCGGCACTGTTTCCGCTCGGCACCGATCCGCAGGGCAGGCAGTTGCGCCGGCTGGTTCTCGGCGGGCCGGGCCGGTCGCTGCCGAGGGAGATCCCGGTCACCGAGGAGGAAGTCCGCCACGGCCTGAGCACCGTGTTCGGATCGCGGGTGCACCTCCTCGAACTGCGCTACGCCCGCCGTATCACCAACGCGTCACGGCAGGTCGAGCAGTATCGGCACGGGCGGGTGTTCCTCGCCGGCGATGCCGCTCATGTCCACCTTCCGCTCGGCGCACAGGGCATGAACACAGGGATGCAGGACGCGCTCAACCTCGGCTGGAAGCTCGGCGCCGCGGTGCACGGCTGGGCGCCGAAGGACCTGCTCGACACGTATCACGCGGAACGGCATCCGGCCGGGGCCGCCGTACTGCGCAACGTCCGGGCACAGAGCCTGCTGATGGACTGGGCCGGCACCCGTGATCCGGACGTGCTGGCCGCCCGGGAGATCTTCACGGACCTGGCCCAACTGCCGGACGCCCAGCGCTATCTCGCCGACCTGATGTCCGGGATGGCCGTCCGCTATCCGATGCCGGGCACCGAAACCCATCCGCTCGTCGGCCGGCCCGTACCGGACCTGGACCTCGGCCTGGCCCGGGTGCACGAACTGCTACGGTCAGGGCACGGCATCCTCCTGGACCCGGCCGACACCTTCGCCAGGATCGTCGGCCCCTGGTCGGACCGGGTGGACCGGGTGGGCCAGGGCGCCGACACCGAGCCGATGCTCATCCGGCCGGACGGCTACGTGTGTTGGGCCGGCCCGAACGACCTGGAACCGGCACTCGACCGCTGGTTCGGCGAGCTCCGCTGAGCCGATGTTCACGAAACCGGCCGTTGTGGAGAGGCTGATGGTCATCAGCGGGCGCCGTTGGCGACAACTGCCGTGCTTCGGCTGAGGCTGGGGATTGGCGGTCAGTCCTGTCCGGCGAGGCAGCCGTATACGAGGCGTCTACGGCACTGGACGTGGCAGAGGCCGCCACGGATGTGCTGCATCAGGTGCTCCGAAGCCGTGAAGGCGACGTCGGAAAGCCAGCCGCGCCGCACCGGCGAATGCGGTGTTCGGTGCGCCGGTCGGGGCTGCTCCGGCCGGCCATCCAGACCGTGAGGTGCTCGTCGAGCACGGCCACGGATGTGAACCAGGCCGACTCGTCGTCGTGGGGCGGGACCACGACGAACGTGTTGTCAGTGGGTCGGCCCTCGGCGGACCGCCTGTTCGCATTCCGAGGGCGTCCGCGCTCGCCTCATAGCACGCAGCGCGCGCCACGAACACGACTCGGCCGGACAAGGCCTTCGGTGCTGCCAGCTGACACCGGCCTCCTGCCACCTGTCACCCGCCGCATCGGGACCGAGGTTTCTACGGGCGATGGCGAGCCGGTGAAGAACGGGGCGGCCCCGGGACGCCGTAGCGCCCAGGACCGCTCCGCCGGAGCGAGCCGAGGCTCAGCTGTGGTTGTAGGTGACGGAGAAGTTCTCCCCGCCGCTCAATGAGGAGGTGGTGGCCTTGGTGGTGCTGCCCGACGCCATGTTGATCTTGTCGGGCGAGTAGTTGCCGATCGCCTGGCCGTTGGCGGTGGCGTTGGTGAAGCTCGCGGTGCCGAAGTCCGACAGCGGAAGCACGCCGGAAGAGCTCGACGGTGCCTCGGCTATGACTTCCGCGGACGCGTTGGACAGGCCGCTCTGTGTCTTGGTCGTGGTCTTCGTCCACCCCTTGGTGGTGTCCGTGAGGGTGAGCGTGTACTTGGTTCCGCTGCGGGTGATCGTGGAAGTGAAGTGGTCACCTGCGCTGACCGAGTTGCTGTAGTTGACGGGGTACGCCGGGTACATCTCGTACCAGGACGAGTAGACCGCCCGGCCGCTGGAGCAGTCCGCCTCGGTGCCCGTCTGCTCCACGGAGTTGCTGCCGTCGCCGTCGATGCCGATCCAGAACGACGAGTACGTGGTCGATCTGGTGCAGCTGACCGCCGGCTGCACCCAGCTTGCGGAGACGCTGGTGAAGGTCGTGCCGGTCGCGGCGTAGCCGGCCCAGTTGGAGCTGGTGCTGTTCCTGATGCCACCGACCAGTTGGTGGCTGCCGATGTGACCGCTGACCGGTGTCATGCGCAGCGCCGGCGCGGCGATCGCGGCCGCGGGGGAGGTCGCCAGCGCGGACAGGACGGCGGCGGCTACGGCTGTGGCTGCGGTGAGCCGGATCGTGGCAGACATGCTGCTCCTTCTCGCGGGATTCGCGGTGCAGACGTAACTGGCGGCCACCAGCGGGGGGAAACGTGCGCCCGTGGTTGTCAGTGTGCAGTCAAGATGCGTCATTGCCACCCGACTTCCGGGATTTCACAGCAAAGGACATGCCAAGTACCGTCCACAAAAGGCGTGTTGACGGCGATACCGCCCAGTGGATGAGGCCGGGAACCCGCTCACCCCCCCCCGCCGTACAGCCCCTGTGGCTCTCGGCTGACGTCCGGGATGATCCGTGTGGAGGGCTCGTAGCCTGCTCTGTTACGGTCCTGTGGCCGGCCGCGGGACTCCGGTGCGACTTCCGGAACCTGCCTATGAAGCAATGATTCGCAGCTCGTGCCCCCATTCCCCGGCCGGCATCCACACCTACGGGGAAGAAAACGGATGGATGCGTACGGGGACCTCATCGCAGCCGACGACGTGCTGCTCTTCGTCAACGCGGCGATCACTTCCACCGGTCAGCGCGAATTTCACAGCGACGCGGGCGAGCAGCGGCTGTCCTTGGACTTCCTCCATGCGTACATGCTGGGGAACTACCGTGACCTGTACGCCGGGGTCCTCGCGCTCGACATCAACGACTACAACGCAGCCCTCGTCATCCGACGGCTGTTGGAGACCGCCGGGGAGGCCACTGCCGACCAGCGTCGCAGCGAGGGCCGACTGATCGCGGGCCGGCTGGCGACACTGCCGCCGCAGCGCGTGTACGGGCTGTTCGATGCCCTCCACCGGGCCGGGGTGAACAACCGTCGTACGCGCGCGATCATGCGCGACTGGCTGTCCGCCCGCCCGGACCCGGCGTTCGACGCGGTGAAGTACCGCAGTGGTCTCAAGCGAGCCATGCGCCACGCGCACCTGGCCCCTGCCACCGAAGAGCTGGGGGCGTTCCTGTTCGCGCCGCTGACCCGGAAGCACTACGCGACGCCGCTCTTGGAGACGTGGCGCCGCGCACACTACGAGCAGACCGCTCTGTACGAGCTGCCCTATACGGTCGCCGAAGGCTTCGCCGCCAAGCACGGCATTCCCCGGGATGCGTTCCTGGAGCGCATAGCCCCACGGATGACCCGCCTGGAGACCTTGCGGCTGCAGGAGTCCGCGCACAAGATCGGGACCACAGGCGTAGAGGCGGATCTGGCCAGGATGCCGCTGACGCGGTTGACGACCTATGTGCTGTCACTGCCGGTCGACGACCGCCTGCGCCGACGCGCCGAGCTCACCCACGCCCTGGAAGCGGCCGCCGGCCGGGTGGCCGGCTCCCACCGGGGGAGCTGGGGGAAGGTCACCGCCGTCCTGGACGACAGCTTCTCCGCCTTCGGTTCGGTTCACAAACGCCGTCGACCGCTGGCCGTGGCCCTGGCCTGCCACTATCTGCTCGCGGCCCTTGCCGGTGACTACACCGGGCTGTGGACGTCCGGGCGAACCGACGCGTTGCTGGCCTGTCCGTACGGTCCGACGCCGGTGGGGCGGCGGATCCTCGACGCGCTGGACACCTCACCGTCCAGGCTGGTGATCGTCTCCGACGGATGGGACAACGCACCTCCCGGCCTGGCCGCCGAGGTGCTGCGCATCTGGCGAACCCGGCTCGACCCGGATCGTCGCACCAGCATCGTGCATCTCAATCCCGTCTACGACGCCGCCGACTTCGACGTGCGTCGCCTGTCCACGGCGGTGCCCACCGCGGGTATCCGTGACGCCGAGGACCTTCCCGCACTGGTGGAACTCGCCCAGTTCGCAGAAGGCCGGACCGGTCTGGCCGAATTGATCACCTACATGGACACCCGTGCCGCCCGAATGCTGAGCGGACACCAGCAGGAGGAGGCGCGATGACCACACTGGACCTGACCGGCCTGGCCACGCGCCCCGCACAGGTCTGGGGTGCCGTCCGTCTGGTGCCGCTCGTGCGTGACGAACCTGTCGTCGATCTCCGTCTGCGCCCACAGCTCTACGGTGATGTGGCCGGCCTCGTCCAGGTCGGCCCGCGCCGGGCCTATCTCTCCTACATCCCGCACGGATTCGTCGCCACGTGGACCGGTGACGGCACCCCGGCAGCCGCCTACGGCACCCAGCTCTCCGCCGACGGTGAGTCGCCTCCTGCCGCGACAATGGGCCTGCGCTTCCACCGCAGAATGGCGCGCCGCGAGGCCAAGGACCGACTGCGGTTCCTCCCCATGCACTTGGCGCTGGAAGGCTACCTGGCGCTGCACTTCGGTGGCCCCTCGCTCGCCTGGGAGGAGTGGTCGCAGCGTGCGATCCGCCAAGGACTCTCCCCGCGCGTCGAGGAGGCCTATGCGGGCGCCGAAGTACGCGGACTCGCCGACGCGCTCCGCATCTTCGAGATCCACCCCGACCAGTGCGGCGTGATGCTCTACGTCGCCGACGCACTCGCGGCCGCGTTCGCGGTCCCGCATCCTGACGACTACCGCGCACTCCACTCCACACTCCTGCAGGACCTGTACGGCGAACTGATCCACCACTACGCCACGCTGATGCCGCCGGTGCAGGACTTCCGGGCCCGCATCCCTGACGCGCACATCCGCTCCCTCGCCCACCTGCGCACGGCAGTTGCCGCACAGGAGCACACCTGGACGCGTTTCCATGACACGACGATGCCGACCGGCCTGCTGGAGCACGCGTACACCTGGCAGACGGTCTACCGGATGGGACGCTTCACGCTCTCCCGCTTGTTGCCGGCGTTCCGTCCCAAGCAGGAGAACCACATCGGTGAGGCCATCACCGACGACCAGGGCAGGACCGCCTACCTGAAGACATTTCGCCTCTCGGAGAACCAGGTCCGCCGCGGTCACCTCCTCAGCAGGCTTGCCGCCAACGACTGGCACCTGCCCACCACCGCGGCCGACCTTGGCATCACCGAGGCCCAGCTGGGGCTGCGCCTGGAGTCCGCCGGCTTCGGTCACCTGCTCCGCCAGGACGTCCTCGACGGATATCGCAAGCAAGGGCGAGCCCGGACCGGATGAGGCCGGGCGATGAACTGCTCTGCCGCAGCAAATGCCGGAGCGATGCCGCCGAGTTCCGAGAACGCCTCGGTGCCTGCCTCGGTATCTGCTTCGGAACCGTGGCTGCGCTCAGCACCCGTACGTCGAGGACACATCGCACCGATCGATGTGACCGGGCGTCGTGCGGCATCGCCGTACGAGCTCGCGGCAATTCGTTCGTGTGGTGCCTCCCGGGCCACGTACGGTCTGCGCATGACCAGGACCACGCCGGCCAGACCGATATCCGTGGAGGCCGTGTTCCCGGAGCTGACCGCTGAGCGGGGCCGGACCACGCGGCTGCACCCCAGGCCGGGGCGGCCCGGTATGCGCGACAGCCATGTCGGCGGGCCGATGCTGTGGCCGGACGACGAACCGTGGCCGGTCTGCCACGAGCCGCACCGGCGCGAGACCAAGGGGTACGCGCCGCACGAGATCCGCACCGCCCGGGCTGCGGGCGCACGGCCGCCGAGCCGGCCGTGGCCCGGCGCCGGACCGCTGGAAGAAGGCGGGCCGGTGCCCTTCGTGGGGCTCGCCCAGATCTTTCGCCGGGATGTCCCGGCACTGGCGTCCGGGCCCGACGGTGCGGACCTGGTGCAGCTCTTCCGCTGCCCGTTCACCCACGAACCCTGCCTGGAGCGCCGCTACCGCCTACGGTGGCGCCGTGCCGACGAGACCGAGCGCGCCGAAGGGTTCCTCGCCACTCCTCCCCAAGTACCCCTGCTGCGACGGGAACACGAACTTCCCGAGCCGTGCGTCCTGCACCCCGAGGAAGTGGACACCTATCCCTGGGCAGAGGACGACACGCTGCCTGCCCCGCTGATCGCGCGCATCGACGCATGGGAAGACGCCCGGGCCTCGGAACACGGTCCTGATCCCCTCAGCTACCAGGGCGACCTGTCGATCCCGCCCGGCTGGCGGGTCGGCGGCTTTCCCAGCTGGGCATCGACGGGTCCGATGGCAGTCGACTGCGCGTCCTGCGCGACGCCGATGCGGCTGCTGTTGACCGCCGCGAGCGGCGAGTTGGATGCCGACTCGCACAGCTGGGTACCGATGGAGGACCGCGACCCGTCCCTGCGGGGGCAAGCCTCGATCCTGGGCGGTCTCTCCGTTGCCCAGCCCACTCGGCTCCGCTTCGGCCGAGACTGCGACCTACACGTCTTCACCTGCCCGGCCGACCCCGGACACCCAGCCCGATGGGTGCTCTCCTGAGTCGGGTAGCCGTGCGGCACGGGAACGTGTCCCGGCTACCCGACGTGGAACTCCTTGCAAGATGACCTACGAGGTTTCGACCGACCCGGCGCTCGCGTTCGCAGGCCGCCGCAGCGTCGCGCCTCCCGCGCTCTCGCCAGTAACTCACGCCCGGCCTCAGTGGTTGTGCTGGTCGTAAGGCAACCCCCACCAGCGTGAAGGCGGACGTCGTATGACCCTCAGCACCACCACCTCCTGCATCGGCAGGGGCCTGCTCGCAGCCGGGCTCACCACGGCCCTCACGCTGACAACCGGGCCCTCGGCCGTCGCGGCCGGCGACGACGGCTGGAAGGGAGCCGGCGGGCTCACGCTGACCAGCAGCGACAACGCCAAGGTCGACGCCTATCTCAGCCACGCCCGCCAGGCCGAGCAGTCGATCAGCACCGACGTACGCGCCGCCGCCCTGATCTCGGGCGCGGAGCTGGTCGGCTTCGACCACCGGTTGAAGTCCGCGGATTCGCTCAAGCGGAAGGTGGCCACCTCCCTCAAGGACGACCCCGGGCAGAACGTGGACACCGTCCTCGACCGGCTCACCGACGCCGTCCGCTACACCCTCCAATGGCCCGACACCACCTACACCACCGGCGTGACCCGGGCGTCCGCGCTCCTCTCGGCCTGGGGTAACGGCAGCACCAAGTGGTCCAACACCTGGAGCCGTACCCACGGCTACAAAGGCCTCAACACCGGCTGGCGTGCGCCACGTTCGGGCCAGCTCTTCGAGGTGCAGTTCCACACCCCCGAAAGCAAGCACGCCCAGGAAGTCACCCACCAGCTGTACGAGGAACAGCGGCTGCCCTCCACGACTCCGGCGCGCAAGAAGGAACTCCAGGCCCAGCAGGACGCCGTCTTCGACGCCGTCCCCGTCCCGGCGGGGGCCGGCGGCCTCACTGCGCCCGCCTGGCCGGCCGTCCCCGTACCCGCCACGCCCTGACCGGGTTGCCGCGGCCGCTTGGACGCCGGCTTTCAGCGGCTGTGTCCCCGCCCGGAGTCGAGCCGGGCGGGGACACAGCGCTTGTGCGGGATGCGTCAGCTGTCACACCGGCAGACGTGGTGGTAGCGGTTGACGTAGTGGGCGGAGGCCCAGCCCTGGCCGTCGGCGAGCTTGTACCAGCGGTTGTCGCCGCCTACGTCGGTGCCTTCGGCCTTGCACCTGATCCAGACGTGCATGCCCGGACTGACCGCTCCGGTGGCCCAGTGGTGGGTGCCCGGACCGTAGCGGACGGTCAGCGGGGTCCGTGCGACCACGCGTCCTTCGACGCTGTGGTGCCGGTAGCCGTTGTGGACCGGGGCGGCCTGCGCGTCGACGGCGCCCGCCGGCGAACCGGCGGCGATACCTCCCGCGAGCAGGACCGTGGCGGCGCTTCTGGCGATGGAATGACGGCTCACCATGATGAGCCCCTCACACAGACAAGGCGGCTCGCCCGAGCGCCGGGGCACCGTCAGTGGAGAAGCAGCGCCGCGTTGTCGCGGAGCAGTGGTTGTCGGAACCTGCGTCGGTCGAGGACGAGCAGGAGGGCGGACAGCACGCTCAGCGCGGTCATCGTGCTGAGCACGAGATACGCGATGCCGAAGGTGTGGACCTCGTGCATCGGGCCATGGGCGAGTGTGTGCGGGACGCGGGTCAGGACCATGACGAGGGTTGCCGTTCCCAGTGAACTGCCGGTGTGATGCAGGGCGTTGAACTGGGTGCTGGCCTCGCTGGCCTGGCTCGGTGAGAGCGTCTCGTACGCGGCGGTCATCGCGGGTGTCATGGTGAGCCCGATACCGATGCCCCGGATCACTGTCAGGGTGACCAGCCAGGTGTAGGAGGTCGTCGCGGTGAGGAAGGCGAACGGGACCGTGGCGGCCAGCAGGATGCTGGTGCCGGCCAGCACGGTCAGCGCGCCGATCCGCTCGAAGATCCTGCCGGAGAGCCAGGTCGCGGCGGCCACACCCACGCCCTGCGGGGCGATGAGCAGGCCGGTGGTCGAGAGGTCCTCTCCGCGCACGGTCTGCAGGTACAGCGGCAGCAGGATCGCTCCGCCGATGACGGCGGCCCCGCTGATCAGCGCCGAGTGCGCGGCGGCTCTGAAGACGGTGTGGCGGTAGAGCCGCAGGTCCAGCAGCGGTCCGCGGCCCCGCATCGACCAGAGGACGAAGGTCGCGATCAGCACCAGTCCGGTGCACGCCGGCACCAGAACCGCCGCGGAGCCGGCGCCGTGGCCGTGGCCCGCGTTGGACACCCCGTAGGTCACACCGATCAGTCCCGGCGAGATGAGCAGGAGGCCGATGACGTCGAGCGTGCGTTTCGGGCCGGTGGGCCGGGGCCGTTTCAGGCGGAGCGTGAGGGCCATGGCGACCATGCCGATCGGAACGTTGGCGTAGAAGATCGCGCGCCAGCCTGCGAACGTCACGAGCTCCCCGGCCACCAGGGAGCCCATCACCGAGACGAGGAACACCGGGACGCCGAAGGCCGCCATGACACGCGGGAGTCGGCGCGGGCCTGCCGCGGTGACCAGCATCATCCGGCTCACCGACCCGAGTACCCCGCCGGCGGCCCCCTGGAGCACGCGGGCGGCGATGAGTTGCCAGGGCGTCTGGGACGCGCCGCACAGGACCGAGGCGACGGTGAACAGGCCGAGCACGGGCAGGTAGGCGCGCTCGGGACCGAAACGCTGCATGACCCACATGCTCGTCGGCACGGCCGCCGCGAAGGCCAGCAGGTATGCCGTCACGGTCCACTGGGCCGTGGACAGCGGCACGCCCATACCGGCTGCCAGTGGCCGTAAGGCGACGTGCAGGACGGCGGAGTCCAGGTGCGGCGTGATCTCGCCCGCGGTGACGACGATCATCGTCAGCTTGAGATGTGCAGGCCAGGGGGTGCTGCCGAGCGGGAGGTCGGCGTCCGGCGGCGTATTCAGCGAGGCTTCGGCCATCACCCTCTCATCCCGTCCGTCCGCGGCACCGGGACGGGCCCCGCTCCGCGAGAGCCCGCACGGCGTGAATGCCACTGAATAGATCAATTCGTTGCCCAGGCAGACTTTCCGGAACGAGGAGAGCTCATCCGGCCTGCCGCACCGGATCACCCCAACGGCGGCGGGCCCACCCTGCGGGATCGACCCTGAGGAGCCCGCAGGGTCGGCGTGGACGGGGGGCAAGGGCGTCCGATCGGTCATTGGCCGGGCTTGATAGTTCACCCGTCGAAGGTCGGCGCGCACGACTTCGTCGCGGGGGCTCCCCGGCGGCTATCTGCACCTGCTCGCCGAACGTGGCGCGTCACTGTCGGCGGGACAGCGCCAGCTGATCGCCCTCGCCCGCGCCGAACTCGTCGACCCCGCCGTGCTGTTGCTCGACGAGGCCACGGCCAATCTCGACCTGGTGACGGAGGCGCGGGTGGCGGCGGCGATGCAGCATGTCTCGGGGCGCCGGACCACCATCGTCATAGCCCACCGGCTGCAGACCGCGCGCACCGCCGATCGCATCGCGGTGTTCGACCGGGGCCGGATCATCGAGATCGGCTCACACGACGATCTGCTCGGCCAGAACGGACGCTATGCACGCATGTGGCAGGCGTACGAGGGTGCCGCGGTATCCGCTGCCGACGGCGTGCTCCGGGACGTCGGACGACACGACGCCGGAGCGGAAGAACGCGTCGGACAGCCGGGCGTCGCCTCCCCCTGACCTCCCTGCCGCCGGTGCGCCCTGCGGAATCCGACCAACTGCACACCGACTACGACGACTTCGCCGTCCGATACGTGCGCAGTCTGGCCTGGCGAGCGACATCTCGTCGGTGCGGCCGGAGCCGCCGGCAGCCCAAGCCGAGGACGAACGGCTTGACCGAGTCTGGCGGCCGGCCATCATCACGGCGCCGACGACGGCTCAGTCACGCTGCCCGGTCCGACGCTCGTAGTCGGCGAAGCCGTCCTCGATCGTCGGCAGTACAAGCTCCACCCGGAAGTAGGGCACGCTCCACAGCGGACTGTCGCGAAGCCCCTCGAACAGATCGGACCACGCGGTCAGGTCGTCGGTCGTCGCCACGAGGACATCGGACGGAGCGGCAGCCCAGGCTTCCGCGTCGAACCACCGGACCTGGACGGTGTCATGTGTGTCCAACAGCGGTTGCACATGGTCGGCGATAATCTGCTGACGCTCAGGGCGTCCCAGGGCGAGCCACGCGGGCAAGGCCGTGAGGTGCACGAATATGGTGAACCGCGGCTGCGGTTGGATGACAGTCATAGCCCCATTGTGGATCAACGAACGTCGTCGACAGCAGCGGGCCCTTCCCGGTCGGGAAGGGCAGCGGCGGCTGGTGGGGCATCCTGGTGTGATGGATGATGCCGAGGCGACATGGCAGTCGTGGTTGTCCGGATGTGCTCCGTCGAAGCGGGCTGCGGCGGAACGGCTGCGGATGCGGTTCGAGGCTCTTGGCGCTGCCGATGCGTCGGATCGGGCGAGGTCGGAGATCGATGAGGACATGCCTCAGCTGGCACGCTTCGTACTGCGGGGGCGGACAGGGACGCCCTGGTGCTCCAGGCTCGGGCCGTTGCCTACGAAGCAGTCTTCGTCGCGCTGGACGAGCTCGATTGCGGTGGGGACGTGAACGTGTCCGGTGTGGATGTCGGTTGGGTGGTCATGGAGTCCGGCGAGGACGGGTCTCCCACCGGTCACCCCCTCTCGGGGCTGCACGAGGACCTGCTGACGATGGATCCGAGCGGACACGACGGTGCGGACTTGTGGCTGCAGGTCACACAGCCGGGCTGGGCCGGATCGGCCTGCAAAGTAGGCAGGCAGGCGGTGAGCGTCGAGCAGCCGCCGTGGAATCCGCGCTCGCGGGTCTGCTGCTGCGGGTACGGCGGACCGAATCGCGGTTGACGCCGAGGCGGCGGCCGACGTCGTCGAGCGGCTGGTCGACGGCGACCATACGCGTGACCGGGGTGCGGTGGTGCAGGACGCGCGGACGGCTTTCGCGCAGGCGCTGGGGCGGTCACGGCAGATGTTCTCGGCACCCGGGCGCGAGGTCAGCCAGGCGGCGAAGGGCTCCGAGGCCCGCCCGGCAGGCATAATCGCGGTCAACTGGGCGGGCGGCGATGGGGTGGGAACGTGGGGCGTTCGGGCTGGCGAAGCCGACGGAAGGGCATACCGAACGAGCCGGCGCTCCTGGCCGCGGCTGCAGAGAATCCCGGTGGCAGCGTCGCCGAGATCGACCCGAGGTATGTCGACGACCCGAACGGCTACGTCCCTCCGGAAGCGATCCGCGGCGCGTGGTTGGTGGACAGCAGTGGGAAACTGACAGGTGAGTACGAGGAGAATCCCCGTCACGGGGTGCCGCAGGACGACTTCAGCAGGCTCACTGATCCTGATCACTGGCTCGGCTGGCTCGGTGATGATCCCGCGACCGCTGTCCGGAAGGGCATCGAAGAGTCCTTGCGCGCCCAGGTGGCAGACGCAGTGGTCGAGTGGGTCAAGATCCTTGAAACGCCCCGGTTTCTCACGGGCGGGCGCAGGCGGACAGAGGACGCACAGCTCGTGCTGGTCACCCGCGCGGCACTCGCCGCGCCGTTTGCGTTGTCCGTGAGCACAAGGCAGCACGGGCGTTCCGTCCTCCTGGGGGTGTTCTCCTGGGCAGCGGTGAACCTCTCTTCGCCCGAAGTCCGCAAGGACCGGCACTGGTTCGACCTGGGGGCCGGGTTGGACTGGGCTGGTGAACGGCTTCAAGAGCGGATCTACGAGATTGACGGCGAGATTGACGGCGCGGATGGGACAGCCGACCGGTAGAGCGGCAATGCCACGGCCTCGGTCGGTCAGTAGTACCCGCGCATGAGCTCGGTGGCCCATTCCGGCTGGACGACCTGGCCCTGCGGACCGAACTCGGCCATGTAGGGCTTGATGTCGAGGACGGGGGTGCCGTCCACGGCGTCCAGCCCCTGGACGTGCAGATCGAGTCCGTCGACCTTGATCAGGCGACAGCGGGACACACCGAGCCGGTTGGGGCGGTTCTTGCCGCGCTGGGCGAAGATCCCGACTCGGGGCCACTCGGTGTTGCCGCGGGGGTGTCGGGCGCCGGTCTCGATCTTCTCCACCGGGACCCGGTCGAAGTGGTAGACGACCTCCAGACGGGAGAAGGCGTCCAGACCGGCCACCGCATCTGGTGTGAATCGAGTGGCATCCAGCCGGATGACGGCGGCCGCGCCGCCACAGTCGTCGTCCCGGACCTCCTCACGGCCGCCGGCCACCCGGCCCACCGGAAGAGAGGCCACCTGGGCGGGAGTTCCGATCTCGGGCATGTGTCGCGCCTTTCGCGAAAACGTACGGCAATGCGCGCAGGCCGTTCCAAGGCGCTCACCGTACCGGGTGGCACGGTGCCAGGATCTCGCCCATGCGGCCGTCCTGTCGTGCCCGGGGGAGGCCGGCTGAGCGACGGCCCGCTGAGCGACCGCCCCATAGAGCTGAGATCAGCAATCAAGGCCCCCGCCCGGCCGGATGATGTGTCCGCACCCGCGTCTCTGTTGGCGGCGCCGGGCCCGGTCGGCCTCAGCGGCCGGCCTCGGCGACGTCACGCGTGAGCCCCCAGCTCCGCCCAGACGACGTTGCCTTTGGCGCGTGTCGAGCGGGCGGAGCCCCAGCGGTCCGCGATCTGCCGGACGAGGAACAGGCCTCGCCCGCTCTCCTCGTCGGGGCCGGTCTGACGCTGCGACGGCGGGAGCGGGGTGTGACCGTCGTCGTGGAGCTCGATCCGCAGATGCTCGTCGTCGGTCAGGGTGAGACCGCACAGGACGTGACCGCTGTGCGTGTGGATCACGACGTTCGTGATCAGCTCGGAGACGAGCAGCACAGCGTCGCAGCAGAGGTCGCCGGGAACGTGCCAGGCACAGAGCCGGTCGCGCACGGTGTCGCGGGCGGCTTTGACACTGGTGCGCAGGGCAGGCAGGCCGAACCAGTACTCCCGGCGCCGCGCGGTGGCGGCCAGGGCCGGGGCTGAGGTCGTGCGGAGGGTCACGGATGTCGCCTTCCAGGGGGACGGGCGCGGTGAGGGGAGCGGTGGGTCACCGGAAACCCTCGTGGGGGGACGCGCGTTCGGGCATGCAGCCCGTGGCGGGAAACCGTCGGATGGCATCAACCTCATTGAGCGCAGGCGGAGTTGGTGCCACGTCAGGACTGCGACGTGGCCGCTCACGAGGCCAACTATGCTCGTGCTCGTGGTCGCGCTGCAACCGTCTCCCTGATAATTTCAGCGGGAGCGTATCGGCCCGGCGTGTTCATCAAGTCCCTTTCACCACCCAGTGGATGACGGCTCTTCAGGAGGTTGGGCGTGAGTGAAGCCCGTTCCGGCGGCAGCGCACCCACGGTTCTGCGCATGATCCTCGGCCGTCGGTTGCAGGACATGCGGCAGAGTGCGGGTGCCTCGTTGGAGGACGCGGCCAGGGCCCTGCGTGTGAAGCCCTTGACGATCCGCCGTCTGGAGAAGGCCGAGGTTGCGCTGAAGCCTCTCTACGTCGAGAAGCTTCTGGAGACCTACGGCGCGGACCGTCAGGAGATCGACGAGTTCGTCGCCCTGGCCGAACGGGCCAACGAACCCGGCTGGTGGCACGCCTACCGCGACGTCGTCCCCAGCTGGTTCACCGCGTACGTCAGCCTGGAAACCAGCGCGACGACCTTGCGCACGTACGAGCCCCACTACGTCACCGGCCTGCTGCAGACCCGCGATTACGCGCGCGCAGTCCTGCGCGGCGGGTTCCCGAACGGCAGTGAGGAGGAGCTGGAGCGGCGCGTGGAACTGCGGCTGCGCCGCCAGAGCCTGTTGGAGGGAGCGGACGCCCCCACGTTGTGGGTGGTGATGGAGGAAACCGTCCTGCATCGGGCGGTGGGCGGCTCCGCGGTGATGCGGGAGCAGATCGACCGCCTCCTGGAAGTGTCCGCGCTGGACCACGTCAGTCTCGACATCGTGCCCTTCTCCGCAGGTGCTCATGTCGGGGCGTGTGCCCCTTTCACCTATTTCCGGTTCGCGGAGCCGGAGCTGCCCGACGTCGTCTACAGCGAACTCCTCTCCGCCTCCGTCTACTTGGACGAGCGTGTGGATGTCGCTGCTCATCTGGAGGCGCATTCCCGCATGTCGCTGCTGACGTCGTCCGAGGACAGCACGGCGCTCCTGAACCGCATGCGCAAGGAGTACTCATGACCACCACAGACGAGAGCGTCTACAACGGGATGTCGGCCTCCGAGCTCGGCGAGCAGGGCTGGGAGCGCCCCTGGAGCGGGCCGAACGGCGGTCAGTGTGTGGAGACGAAGCAACTCGCCGACGGCCGTGTGGCCGTGCGGCAGTCGTCCGATCCGGCCGGACCCGCGCTGATCTACACGCCCGAGGAGATCACCGCTTTCGTCCGTGGGGTCAAACAGGGAATGGCGGATCACCTGACGGCCGGATGAACCGACGGCGGGCGGGAGGGACGACATCGGTCCCGTTCCCGGCCTCCGGGCATACGGATACGACACCTTTCAAGGGGAGAGAATGACCACCAGCCAGGCCGGCCGGGACCTCGACACGAGCAGGCCGCACTCGGCCCGCATGTACGACTACTACCTCGGCGGCAAGGACCACTTCGAAGTCGACGAGAAGGCGGCCTTGGCCGTCGCCGACGCCTACCCCGGCATCTTCGTGTGCGCCCGGGAGAACCGCGCGTTCATGCACCGGGCCACCCGTGTCCTGGCGCAGGAGTACGGCATCCGGCAGTGGCTCGACATCGGCACGGGCATCCCGACCGAGCCCAATCTGCACCAGGTGGCCCAGTCCGTGGTGCCCGAGGCCCGGGTCGTGTACGCCGACAACGACCCGCTCGTCCTCAAGTACGCCGAGCGCCTCATGCGCAGCACGCCGCAGGGGCGTACGACATACATCGAGGCCGACGTCAACGATCCCGCCTCGCTCCTGACCGCCGTCGAGGCGTCTGAGGTCCTGGAATTCGACCGGCCGATCGCCCTGTCCCTGAACGCGCTGATGCACTTCGTCACCGACGCGCAGGACCCTTACGGCATCGTCGGTCGGCTCCTCGACGCCCTCCCTGCGGGCAGCGCCCTCGCCCTGAGCCACTGCACGCCCGACTTCGACCCCGCCACCTGGGAGAAGGTCACCGCGATCTACACAAGTGCCGGGACTCCGGTGCAGTTCCGCGCGCAGGAGGACGTCGCCCGCTTCTTCGACGGCCTCGACGTGATCGAGCCGGGTGTCTGCGTCGGCCACCGCTGGCGGCCGGCCGCAGCCGGCAGCGACGGGGCGCAGCCGACGGATGCTCAGGTCAGCCTGTGGACGGGCGTAGGTATCAAACGTTAGCCCGTCGCGGTTGCCCGTCACGGGAAACCGGCGCACGACCGCCACAGGTGATCGCCGTCGATCTGTGGCGGGAGGGAGCGAGGGAGCGCGATCATGGCCCGCCACGCCGACCGATCCCTCACCCCCCGCCCAGCCCATGCGGCGACCGAGAGCGGCGACGCCCGCCACGTCGTCCGCACCGAAGCCGGTTCCACCGGTCTGCGAGCCTCGGCTCCGGTGCCCCCCATGCTCACTGATGGGGCCTGGCTCGACGTGCTTGCCCATCCGAAGCGGACCGCCGACGCCGAAGGAGCTCCCTGTGTCCCTCCCCGCGCATCGCACGCATCCGCGACCGGACGTTGCCGGCCGCCCCCACACCCTCCGGGAGGCCACCCCGCCCCGTGGCGACGTCGTGCTCTACACGACGAGCCTCAGCTCCCGCACCGCCGGCCAAACACTCGCGTCCTTGCGCGAGTTCGCCGCACAGCAGGGCTGGTCCGTCGCGCACGAGGTGTACGACCTGGCGCCCCTGCGTGTCCCGGCCCGCCTGCGCACGGGCTGGGGCACCGTCATGCGGCTCCTCGCCATGGGCCAGGTCAGGGGCCTGGTCGCGGCGGCCGAGCGCGAGGTGGCGGGCACCCGTGCGGAACAGACCGCGCTCCGCGCGTGGCTGCTGGGCCTTCCCGCGTTCGCCGCCTACCCCCACACCACTCGTCACGCGACATCGCCGACCGCGGACATGCCGACGCCACATCGCAGTGCGCCTGTCGACCGGGAGTGGTCCCAGTCCTACGTCATGCACCCGGCGAGCCTGCGGCGGCTTCGATGCGAGGCCCGCATGCGCCTGACCTTGCTGAGGTGGCCCGGTGACATCGCCACCGCCATCGAGGTGCTGTCGCGGCTCGTGCACGACGCCGCCACCCACGATCAGTCCGCCGACGGGACGCCGCGGCGAATGATGCTGCGGCTGGCCGTGACCGAGGACGAGGAACTGGTGATCGACGTACAGGACCCGCGCCCTGGCATTCCGGTCGGCAGCGCTGCCCCCGCCGGTGAAGCGGGGACAGGTCTGGCGTACGCACGCCTTTTGGGTGCGAAGGTAGACCACTTCTTGTCCGAAGACGCCCGCTTCAGGACAGTTCGGGCTGTACTGCTGCCTGGCGAGGCGTCGCTGTGACGGCGTCGGCGGTATGGCGGCACCTCCCCGATGGGAGCCGGTGTCGCCCCTTTCGGCGTCCTCGCCGTCGATGGCACCGACCGGCGGCGCCGTCCGTTCGCCCGAGCACCGCACCGAGGTTGACCGGTCCCATGCCCGGCGCCACGCCTCGTTGGGCGCCGGAAGAGGTCGTGGCGAACCGGGCGCGGGGTTCGCGGGCGTGTGTCAGGGCTGAATGTTTTCCAGGTCCTTGAGGAGGCTGGAGTGCGTGGGCTGCCACCCGAGGGCAGCGCGGGTGCGGTCGCTGGACGCCGGCTGGTCCATGGCGAAGATCGGGCCGAACGGGCCGAAGCTTTCCTGCGGAATCTCCTTGACCGGAAGGTCCAGTCGCCGGCCGATGACTGTCGCGATGTCCCGCACCGCGTCGCCTTCGTCGGCGACGGCGTGCCAGGACGTCCCGGCCGGTGCCGACTCAAGGACCAGTCGGAATACGACTGCTGCGTCGAGTGCGTGCACGGCCGGCCAGCGCTGGGTGCCGTCGCCCGGGTATCCGGCCACCCCGGTGCGGCGCGCCGCGTCGACCAACAGGCCGGCGAATCCGCCCTGTCCCTCGTTGTGGACCGTGCGCGGCATACGGACGGCCATGCTGCGCAGACCGCGTGAGGCGAGATCCAGCAGTGCGGTGACCGAACGGCCCCGGCCGCCCACCGGTCCGCCGGTCGGCAGCGGATCGGTCTCGGTGGAGGCGCGCCCCGGCACCCAGGGTGTACCGGAGACCGTGACGATCGGGCGATCGCTTCCGATGAGTTCCTGCCCCAGCGCGGCGAGAGCGGCGCTCTCCTCGGCGATGGCCTGTGCGAGCGCATCCGGACTGCCGTAGTCACGTCCGAACGCGAGACTGATCACGCCGTCGGACTGCGCAGCACCGGACCGCAGGACGTCGAGGTCTGCCAGATCTCCTCGCAGTACCTGGGCGCCGGCGCTCTCAAGAGCCTGCGCGGAGGCGTCCGAGCGAGCCAGTGCGAGAACGGTGTGGCGGTGGCGCAGCAGTTCGGCGACGACGGCGGAGCCGATGGTGCCGGTACCGCCCGTGATGAAGACGTGCATGAGCCCTCCCCGAAGGTGATGGGACTGTTGTCCCATCGCTGACCCTACACGGTGACGGCACAGGTGTCCCATCACTTATGCTGACCCCATGGCTAGATGGCAACCAGGAGCGCCCCAGCGACTCGTCGTCGCGGCCGTCGACCTGTTCACCGAGCAGGGGTACGACGCCACCACGGTGACGCAGATCGCCGAGCGCGCCGGCGTCACCAAGAGCACCTTCTTCCGGTACTTCTCCGACAAGCGCGAGCTACTGGTCGCCGGCCAGGAGACGCTCAGCAGGCTGCTCGCCGACGGCATCACGGAAGCGCCTGCCGGCGCCAGCCCGCTTCAGGCGGTGGCGGCAGGTCTCGAACGCGCCTCGGGCGCCATGGGGCCGGCGAACCGCGAGCTCGGCCCCCGCATCAAGGCCGCCGTGGCAGCCAGCACCGAACTCCAGGAGCGCGACACCCTCAAGAGCGTCGGTCTCGCGGCCGCCATGACGGCCGCGCTCATCGCCCGAGGTGTCCCCGACCCGACGGCGCATCTCGCGGGCGAGCTGGGGGTCCTCGCGTTCAAGCGGGGCTATGCCCAGTGGTCCGAAAGCGCTCGTGATGACGCGGAAGGACTCGCGCCGTACGCGCTGGCAGCTCTGGAAGACCTGCGCGCGGCAACTGCGTCCCTGGGCTGATCGATCCCGTGCGGCTGCCACTGGGCTGGCCGTATCGGCGCCGGTGTCGCATCGGCGAGACTGGCCGGCAGACGTGTTCAGGCGTGCCTGACCCGCCCCGTTCCGCCGGCGGAGACACGACCGGGGACGCGAACCGATTCTCTTCACGCAGCTCTGCTCCGACCCGACCGAATCGGTGAGGTCAGTGGACGGCCGCCCGCAACGCTGCCTCGATCGCGTTGGCCAGCGTTTCCAGGTACTCGGCGTCGCTGCTGCCCTGTATGACCAGCACGCGAAACGCGAGCGGTGCGATCAGTAGGTCGATGCCGAGAGCCAGATCCAGCTCCGGGGGGAGTTCGCCGCGGTCGATCGCGTTCTGCAGGATCGTGCGCGCCGCCGCCCGCCGTGGTGCGGCCACTCCGGTGTGGAGGCCCTGTGCCAGAGCGCCGTCGTGACTGGCCGCGGCGAACAGTCCGGCCGCGATCCGGGCGAGTAGTGGATCGGCCAGTTGGTCGCGGAAGGCGGCGAGCAGCTCGCGCAGGTCGGTGCGCAGGGCACCCGTGGCCGGCGTGGGCGGGAGGGCGTCGGACACCTTGCTGCCGATCAGCTCGGTGACCATGGCCTGCTTCGAGGGCCAGCGCCGGTAGAGCGCGGCCTTGCCCACGCCGGCGCGGCGGGCCACCGACTCCATCGACATCCGCGCGTACCCGGCCTCGGCGAGCTCGGCGAAAGTCGCCTCGGTGATCGCCTCGGTCACCCGCTGCCGCAGGACCGCCCCGCCGGTCACCGGTCGGCCCCTCTTCTGCTCCACAGTCATGCTCCGAGCTTAGCGAACGGAACGGTTGCGTTCCATGTGTGTTAGCTTCGAGTGAGATGGAACGCTGCCGTTCCGTTCCATTGATGGAATGGGGCCGATCATGAAATTCCTCTACGACGACGAGTCCTTCTCCTTCGAGGCACTGCGTGCCGCGGGCTACGCCGCCTACGCCGGGGCCGACCTCGGCGAAGTCCTGGTCACCTGCCGGCAGATCCCGGAGGGCGACGAGGAGGCCTGGTCGGCCCAGTGGGCCGCGACGGCGGCGCGCGTCGAGCGCATCGGCCGGGACGCACTGGCCGCCGGTCACCGGGTCAGCGCCCGGGAGGCGCTGCTGCGTGCGTCCAACTACTACCGCACCGCCGACTTCTACCGCCGCGAGAACCCCGCCGCTGACACCGAGTCGGCGCGGCTCGCCAAGGCCTCCCAGCAGACGTTCGCCGACGCGGCCGCCCTGCTCGACACTCCGGCCCGCGCGCTGCGCATCCCGTACGAGGACACCACGCTGTCTGCGTACCTGTTCCTCGTCGACGATTCGGGCACCCCGCGCCCCACCCTGCTCTACCACGGGGGGTACGACTCCACGCTGGAGGAGAACTACCTGGCCCTGGCCGCAGGTGTGCTGCGGCGCGGCTACAACGTCCTCGCGTTCGACGGTCCCGGCCAGGGCAGCACCGTCCGCGAGCAGGGTCTGCACTTCCGGCCGGACTGGGAGGGCGTGGTCACACCCGTCGTCGACTTCGCGCTCACCGTGCCCGAGGCGGACGCCGAGCGGCTCGTGCTCGTCGGCACGAGCCTCGGCGGCTACCTCGCCGCGAGGGCGGCCGCCTTCGAGCACCGCCTCGCCGCGTGCGTGCTGCACGACGGCACCTGGGACTTCCACGAAGTGATCGCCGCACTGGCCAGTCGCGCAGCCTCGGTGCCCGGTGGCATCGAGGCGTTGATGGCGCGGAACACCACGGCGCGGTGGGTGGTGCGCAACGGCCGGTGGACCTTCGGCGTGTCCGGCATCGATGAACTGGTCAAGGCGAGCGAGGCGTACACCATGGCGGGTGTCGCCGACCGGATCACCTGTCCGACACTCGTGCTCGACGCCGAGAACGACCAGTTCTTCAAGGGGCAGCCGCAGCGGCTGCTCGACGAGCTGACGTGCCAGAAGGAGCTGATCTCCTTCCGTGAGGACGAAGGCGCGGGCGAGCACTGCCATGAGGGCGCGATGTCCCTGTTCCACCAGCGCACCTTCGACTGGCTCGACACCCTGCTCGCCGGCTGACGGCCTCGGATCGCGCGGGGCGAGTACGCGCGGTCCGCCGGCGAGGGCGCGGTCCGGCCGTGCGAACCGACATGCTCGGCATCGCCGGTCGCGCCGCGCGTATCGCCGAAGGGCGCCCTGGTCAGTCGTTGGAGCGGCGTCGGCGGTGCCAGGCGGTGGCGAGCATTCCGAGGAGCATGAGCAGGCCTCCTGCTGCGATCAGGATGTGTTGTGTGCTGAGCAGGCTGGAGCTCCAGCCCGCAGCCGCATCGTCATGCGGTGCGGGGGTGTCCTTACAGGGTGCGGTGGAGGGGCGGTCGCCGCGCGGGCGGTCACGGTCTTCGCCGTCGTCGCGGTGGTGGTCGTCGCAGTGGGCTTCGGGGAAGGGGAAGGCGCGTTGGTGGTTGTCGTAGGTGTTCACGACGAGGAGCGGGTGCACTCTGAAGAATTCCTTGATGGTGAATGCATACTGCGCCGTGGTGGTGGAGGAGTAGTTCACGTTCAGGTACTTCGCGACGCTGAACTTGGCCCAGGGTTGCTCGGGTGACCAGGTCGTGGATTTCGGGGTTCCCTTGAGTACCAGGGCTTCCGGTCCGCGCCGGCCGTTGGTCAGGAACGCTCTGAGGGTCGGGCTGATCAGGACGACGCGGCGATGGCTGTGACAGTCGCGCCAGGGATTGCGGTGCTCGTCGTCGCGGTCTCCTTCACGCACCCGCAGGGAGGCGGGCGTGTGCCGTACGGTCGAGGGCGCGGCGGCGCCGGCCGGCGGGGACGCGAGGACGATGGCCACGCCCATCAGTGGTGCTGTAACCCAGGGGCGATGGTTCATCCCGTGACCTCCATGAGTGGTGGACGCAGGCGGCCACCCGCTGACCTCAACGTTCGAATCCGGGGTGAATGTATGAGAAACCGGCGCGCCATGTCGTGAACGTCTTCGGCGCCGTACAACTTGCCACTCAAACGCAGCAGTCAAGGCGGAAGGGCCAGGTTCTGGGCGGCTTCGGCCGGGTGGTGGGCGTGGCGGGCGAAGGCCGACTCCCGGGGCCGCGTCGTTGCCACGGAGGCGGGCCCGGCGGCTGCCGACCGTCCGCCCCATCGGTGTCCTGGTCCTGCCTCAGGTCCGGGAGAACACCTCGTCCGCCACCACCTGAGGCGATCTCCTGTGCTTCCCGGCGAACGCAGCGGGCCGGACTCACAGGCCGACGACGACCAGGGCAGTGTCGTCGGTGGCGTCACCGGGCGGGAGCAGGTCGTCGAGCACGGCGTCGGCGAGGGCTTCGGGGTCGTCTGCCTTGTGACGGGCCAGAGAGTCGGCGAGCCGGGCGAGGCCGGTGTCGATGTCCTCGCCGCGGCGTTCGATCAGGCCGTCTGTGTAGAGCACGAGAACGGCTCCCTCGCGGAAGGCCGCGGCAGCCTGGATCCGGGGAGCGTGTTCCGGGCGGGCGGCCAGTGGCGGGTCGGTGGCCTGGTCCAGGAACTCGACAGTCCCGTCCCTCTGCAGGAGCCCAGGCGGGGGGTGGCCGGCGCTGCTGTAGGTGATGGTGCGGGTCTCCCAGTCGACGAATGCCGTGGCGACGGTGGTGTTCTCGGCGCCGTCGACGGAGCGGGCGTACAGCCCGAGGACTTCAAGGGCGCGGGCGGGGCCTTCGGAGGCGAGGGAGGCGGCGGTGAGTGCGCTGCGCAGCTGTCCCATGACGCCCGCGGCGGGCAGGCCGTGGCCGACCACATCGCCGACGGCGACGGCGATGCGATCGCCGGGCAGGTCGACCAGGTCGTACCAGTCGCCGGCCACGTTCAGCGCTTCGGCGGCGGGCCGGTAGCGTACGGCCGACGGGTGCCGGCCCACCGGCCGAGGAGCGGGCAGCATGGCTTCTTGCAGGGTCAGCGCGACTTCACGGGCGCGGATGAGTTCGGTGACGTCCTCCACCCGGTGCAGCAGCATGGTGACCCGCCCGTCAGGTCCGAACACGGGGATGTTGGTCATGTTGAAGTACCGCTCGTGCCACACTCCGGGCTGGTCGGGGTCCTGTGTGTCGTACTGCTGCAACGCCACGATGCTGCGCTCGCCGGTGCCCGCCGCCTGGCGCAGTGATGCCAGAACCCTGAGCAGGAGGGGCTCGGCAGGGTCTTTCTCGGGGTGGTCGTCGGGCACGAAGCGACCGACCACTTGCTCGCGGGTGAGGCCTCGGAGGCGCAGGAACTCCGCGTTGGCGTCCGCGTAGATCAGCTGCGGGGTCACCAGCGCCGCCGCCCCGGGAAGGGCCTGGAACACCGCCGCGTAGTCGACCGCCGGTTCCTTCATGACTTCCCTGCCTCGCCCCGCAGCTCTGTCCCTCTTCACGATACGAGCGGGGAGTCACGGCTCGCCTCATGATGTTGCAGTCCCAGCGCCCGCCGTCGTCACGGAATGTAGTTGTTCCTGCCGCCCGGTGGCGCCCCCGCGGGAGCAGGAGCTCCCGTGGGACCAGCCACATCGGCGGTGCTGCGTGTGTCTGCCGGGCGCGACGTGCGATGATGCCCAGCCTGGCTGCCCGGCGTGCGGAGGGCGAACGTCCCGCCTGCGCCCGTCCACGGGCTGACGGCCATCGAAGTGATCACCGATCGGTACGGCGTGCCCGGCGCGTGCCGCCGCGTGGGCCGACACCGGAACCGTTTTCCGGCCAAGGCTGACGTGGTCGCCGCCGGCATCGACAGCGGTGTCGAGGTGAGCGGGATCTTCCACCTGAGCCCGGGCGGCCCGGCGGCGGGCCTCAGTCCCGAGCGGCGTGGCTACTCGATCCCGGCCCGTCGGCGTTCGGTTCCGCGACCGGCCTGGCGAACGCGATGCACCGCGCGGCCGTCACCCACGCCGAACACGAGAAGCGCACCGGCGAGGTACGCGTCGGCGTGGAGGTCGCGGACTCCGCCCCTCGTCCGCGGGTGCGATGCCGGGCCAGGACGCCGTCGGCACCGCCGGCAGCTCCGCAGGAGCCTCCTCGGTCCTTCGGTAGATGTTCACCCGGTCGGGGTGGTCCGCGGCCGGCGCGTAGCCGGTCGGCATGCCGGTGCCGTGACCGACCACGGCGAACCGCCGGTGGGCGGTGGGGTGATCCGGTGGTGGAGGGTGAAGGAGTCGGCCACGTGCTTCAGCCGGGTGATCACGAGCTCATGACTGCCTTCGAGGATCGGCAGGATGAGCAGCCGGGGCTTCCTGGGCACCGGATCTCCTTCTCGCCGGGGCGATGCTAGGCGCTGAGCCGACGGTGTGCCACGGGGCTCCCGACGGCGTAGTGGACGTATTCGCGCACGAGCCGGAAACCGGCGTGCCAGGCCAGGAGGCGGCTGGCGCGGTTGTGGAGGGAGCAGTTCCAGCTGGGTGTGTGGCCGCGGGAGGTGATGTCTGCGCACAAGGAGGTGACGCAGGCGAGGGCGAGGTGGTGGCGTCTGCGGTCGGGCACGGTGTAGACGGCGACGTCCTCGTAGCCGGTGCCGCGGAAGTAGGTGCAGGTCATGGCCAGGATGTGACCGGTGCGGTGCACGGCGGCCCAGGCGTGTCCGGAGGCGGCGAGACCGAGTGGGCCGTCCCAGCTTGCCGAGAGCCAGGACGCGGCGGGGCCGAGGGCGTGCAGAGCCTCGGTGTCCGCGGGCTCCAGGCGCCGTACGGTCACGCCGTGCGGGACGGTGGCGGGCTGAGGCGTGGCCTGGAGCGTCCAGACCATGCGCTCCCAGGGGGTGAGGCTGTCGAAGGCGGCGCCGAGGGCGGGCAGGAACCGCGCAGGGGTTTCGACCCGGTTGCCGGCCAGCGGGGCGAGCAGATCCGGTGTGAGGTGCTCCGGGCTGCCGCGCAGCACGACGTGGCCGGCGCAGGACACGGCTACCGCGCTCGGCCGGACGGGCGTGTCGGCCCACCAACTGCCGATGCCGGTGGCCAGTACGTGCTCGCCGATCGTGGCAGGGCCGGGGGAGCGGGTGGGGAACCAGCGCGCGAGCATCCGCGCGTCCGGCGGCGAGATCTCGATCATCAATGCCTCGTGGGAATGAGGGGGACGGAGTACGGATCGGGCGGGCGACCGGAAGAGCGGTGATCCCTGTCGCCCGCCCTGGGGCGGACGGCGTACGCCGCCCTGATACTCGTCAGTTCTGGCAGGCCTCGCTGCCGTGCTTCGCCTTCTTGCGACGGGCCTTCTTCTTGCGGGCTCGCTTCGACACGTGCGTCAACTCCTGTTCCTGTTCGGCCGTTTCAAGCGGTGCGGCCGACCAGCAGGTCGGCGAGCTTGTTCAGGCGGCGGATCGTGCGGTCCTCGGACGCGGCCGGGGCCGGGTCGACGCGCTCGGCGCGGTCGTAGTAGGCGCCGTTGACGATCTCGACGGCCGGGTCGCAGAGTCGGACGACGTGCGCGGCGCCTTCGGCGGGGGAGACACCCTCGTGGGCGTAGAGCGGGAGCAGCGCGGTGTCGCAGACGCCGGGGTTGACGGAGGCGGCGGTGACGCGCGGGTCGGCCGCGAAGACCGTGAGGGCGAGCTGTGACTGGGCGTAGGCGGCCAGGCGCGAGTAGCGGCGGGCGCGGTTGGGGTCGGCCCACTGGATCGAGCCGGTGCGGTGCAGGGAGGACGAGACGTTGACGACCCGGCCGCCCGGGGCCCCCGTGAGCGCAGGTTCCAGCAGGCAGGTCAGCAGGTAGTGGGCGAGGAAGTTGACCTGGAAGGCGATCTCGTTGCCGTCGGCCGTCACGGTGTGCCGCTCCGGGGCCGCCATGCCGGCGTTGTTGACGAGGACGTCCAGATGCGGGTGGGCGGCTACGACCGTGTGGGCGAGGGCCTCGACCTCCTCAAGGCGGCCGAAGTCGGCGTAGTACGTGGCCAGTTGCTCTGCCTTCACGCCGGCCTCGGCGATCAGGCGGTCGGCGGCCGCCCGGGTCTCCTCGGCGGTTCGGCCGTGCAGCAGCACGGTGGCGCCGTGCTCGGCGAGCTGCCGGGCGGCTTCGAAGCCGATGCCCGAGGTGGCGCCGGTGACCAGGACGGTACGGGAAGAGAGAGTGGAGTCGGACATGATCCCATCCAGGGTTGCGGGCACGTCGACGTGGCCCCGCGAGGGGCGGTGGACGTGCGGTGAGAAAGGACGAACGAAGGGCGCCGGAGCCGATCACGGCGGCCCCGGGTCACGGAAGGCGGCGTCGGCGGGACGCGGGCGCTTCCGCTCAGCGCGGCTCACGGCACGACGGCCGAGCGGGACTCGGCGGTCGGTCGAAGAGAAGCCAGGCGCTGTTCACGAGCTTCATGGAAGCCGTGCCACACATTCCGGACAAGCCGAAACGCCTTTCTCTGACGGCGCCCTGACGTGCACATACGGGACTTTGACGGGCAAGCGGTCGGATCAGCGCCGGGATGCCTGCGAAGGTCGTCAAGGCGCCGCCTGTGACGAGGGGCTGCTTGCCGATCTCGACCGTGTTGCCGGCCCCATGGGCAGCCGGTCTGCCGATGTTCATGGCCACGCCGCCGTTCGTCGCGGAAAACGCCTTGACGGGGGACGGGGACTGTGACCGCGGCCGTGTGGTGCCGGGGCCCCGGCACCACACGGTGGCGCATGGACGTCGGCATGGGACGACGACAGACGCCGTGCGCGGGTGTGTGCCTCTCAGGCACGCACCGGACCGCCTTCGTGCCGCACCGGAGTGACGGCACCTCAGCCGTGGGGGCCGCTGACGCCCGCGGCCCCCGTCGGCGGCCGACAGTGAACCTAGCCCTGTTTGCGGTGACAGATGCTGCGTCAGCAGGGGAATTGGCGGCACCCGTACGGCGCGGGCGCGACCGCCGTCAAAACGCCGTCAAACAGAGCTGAGGAGTCATCAGGGACCCGTCAACATTCGTCATGAGTGGCCGAATCTGGTCGCAGACTGATCGCCACGGGGGACGGGTGACCGTCCGTAGCGTGATGTTGGAGGGACCGTGACTCTCACGGCCGGGTCGGCGCAGGATCCTCGGACCGAGGAAGGCGAACCGCCACGCCCAGCGGTGGGCGTTCCCCCCGGGGGCGGCCCCGGAGCGCGGACACGAGGGTATGCGCGGACGGCCGGACCGGGTCCGGGGCTGCGCCTGCGGCGGCAGGCCGAGGCCGCGTCGGCCGCTCTCCGCCGCCGTTACCGGGCCACCGTGCCCGCGCGGTTGCGCCTCCTGCGCGCGGCCACACTCCTGCTCACCGCCACCCTGACGACCGTACTGCTGGTGGCCGGCCTTGCCACCCTGGGCACGTGGAGCAGCGTGGCCGACCGCGACGCGCCCCGCACCACCAGCGCCGCCGATCTCAAACTGGCCCTGAACGACATGGACGCCCAAGCGGCCAACATCCTGCTGTCGAACGGCGATGCAGGGAAGGGGCGGCTGCAGACGCCGTACACGAAGGCCCTCGGCTTCTACGGGGACGCCCGGCGCGAGATCGGGCACGATCTGCGCACACTTTCCGTCGCCGCGCAGGGCAGCGGGGGCGACGAGAAGACCGTGGAGTCGCTGACCGACGACTTCGCCGAGTACCAGGAGCTGATCGGCCGGGCGCTGGAGAACGACGGCCACCCCGGCGGCAGACCGGCCGCCCTGACCGACTACCGTCGGGCGACCGACCTGCTGCGCACCCGACTCCTGCCCGCCGCAGACACCTTGGTGTCCTCGAACGACGCGGCCTTCGACACCGAGTACCTCTCGGCCCGCTCCACCCTTTCCGCGCAGCTCGTCACCGTCTCCGCGCTCGGCGTCCTGCTGCTGGCCGTGCTCGGCGTCCTGCAGTGGTACCTGGCCCGCAGCTTCCGGCGCGTCCTCAACCCCGGGGTGCTGGCCGCCACCGTCTGCACACTGCTCACGGTGATCCTCGGATCCTGGATGCTGTCCGCCTCGGCCGATCACCTGCGGGTGGCCCGGCACGACGCCTTCGACTCCGTCGTCGCCCTCTCCCGCGCCCGCGCCATCGCCTACGACGCCAACGCCGACGAGAGCCGGTACCTGCTCGACCCGCTGCGGCGCGGGCAGTACGCGGACTCGTTCCTCGCCAAGTCGCAAGCGCTGTACGGCCTGAAAGGCGCCACACTGGCGACGTACGACGCGGAACTGGCCACCAGCTGGCAGGCGTACGAGACCGATCACCACGACCTGCGCTTCACCGGCGAGTTCCGTCGCGAGCTGGACAACATCACCTTCCCCGGCGAGGGGGCCGCAGCCGAGAGGACCGTGGAGACCTACGCGGTCTATCAGCTCGACGACCGCAGGATTCGCGCACTGCTCGCAGCCGGTAGGGGGCGTGAGGCGGCCGAGTTCTGCATGGGCTGGGACCCGGACACGTCCAACGCCCACTTCGAGACATGGATGGCTGCCCTGGACACGGTGTCGGGCATCAACAGCGCCCACTTCACCTCCTCGGTACGGGACGGCCGATCGACCGTGAACGACCTGCTCCCGTGGGCGGGCGGGTTGCCGGCGGCGGCTGCCCTGCTGTCCTTGCTCGGGCTGCGGCCCCGGCTGGCCGAGTTCCACTAGGCATCTGCCGGCCGGCCGTGTCAGGTGACGCCGCTCGGCACCCGCCTCGCACGGGCCCTGCGTGACAGGCAGCGCCTACACCTCGATGTGAGAGCCCATGATGACCGTGCGATCGCGGGGGAGGCCGAAGTACTCGGCGGCGTCTGCCGTGATGTAGGAGGTGGCGATGAACAACCGCTTGCGCCAGGGTGCCATCGTCGGTGACTTGCCCCGCCGGAGGTCGATCTTCGACAGGAAGTAGGACGCTTGGTCGAGCTGCAACGGTCCTTCGGTCTGGGCCGGAGTGAGCATCGTCAGTGTGCCGGGCACGTCCGGAGTATCCATGTAGCCGAACCGCGCGGTGACGTGGATGATCCCGTCGTCGGCGTAGCCGAGGTCGTCGACGGCGATCCGTTGGCCGGCCGGGACGCGGGGCACGGGTTTGGTCTCGAGGGAGAGGAGCACGACCTGGTCGTGGCGTACGTGGTTGTGCTCGACGTTGGCCCGCATCGCCAGGGGAGCGGTCTGCTTGCCCCGGTTGAGGAAGACGGCCGTGCCGGGGATCCGGAGCGTGGGTACCTTCCCTGTGCGCAGGTCGTCGATGAATTCGGGCAGTGGGCCTTCGAGCCGTGCCCGCTCTGCGGTGACGATCTCGCGTCCGCGTTGCCAGGTCGTCATGACGGTGAACGCGGTCAGGCCGATCAGCAGTGGCAGCCACGCGCCGTGGACGAGCTTGGTCATGTTGGCCGCGACGAACAGCAGGTCCACGAAGAGGAGCACGGATGCCCCGATGGCGATCAGCCACTTGGGCGTGCCCCATTTCGCGCGGGCGACGTAGAAGAACAGCAGGGTGGTGATGGTGATGGTGCCGGTGACCGCCATGCCGAACGCGAAGGCCAGGGCCGCGGAGCTGCGGAAGGCGAAGACCAGGGTGAGGACCGAGACCATCAACAGCCAGTTGATCCAGGGCACGTAGATCTGGCCGATGGTGGATTCGGAGGTGTGCGCGATCCGCATCCTCGGCAGATAGCCGAGCTGGGCGGCCTGCGAGGTCACCGAGTAGGCGCCGGTGATCACGGCCTGGGAGGCGATCACCGTTGCCGCCGTGGCCAGCACGACCATCGGCAGCCGTCCCCAGCCGGGTGTGAGCAGGAAGAAGGGGCTGCTGACGTTGTGCGGATCGGCGAGGACCAGCGCGCCCTGCCCGAAGTAGCTCAGGATGCAGGCGGGGAAGACGAGGAACAGCCAGGCGCGGGTGATCGCCCTGCGGCCGAAGTGCCCCATGTCCGCGTAGAGCGCCTCGGCGCCGGTGACCGCGAGCACGACCGCGGCCAGGGCGAAGAAGGCGGTGCCGAAGTGACCGAACAGGAAGCCCAGGGCGTAGGTGGGGGACAGCGCCCGGAGGATGGCCGGATGGTCGGCGATGCCGACGACGCCGCAGGCGCCGATGGCCGCGAACCAGACGATCATGACCGGCCCGAACACCCGGCCCACCGCCGCGGTCCCCCTGCGCTGCACCAGGAACAGGAGCACGATGATCACCGCGGTGACGGGCACGACCGCACTGTCCAGTGAGGGCTGGACGACCTTGAGTCCCTCGACCGCGGACAGCACCGAGATGGCCGGGGTGATCATGCTGTCGCCGAAGAACAACGACGCACCGAAGATGCCCAGCGCGGCCAGTACGGCGGCGGCCCGTCCGGCCCGCCGCGAACTCCACTGCCGTACCAGGGTGATCAGCGCCATGATGCCGCCCTCACCGTCGTTGTCGGCGCGCATCGCCAGCAGCACATAGGTGACCAGCACGATGATCACCACCGACCAGAACACCAGCGACACCACGCCGTACACGTTCTGCGTGCTGACCGGGACGGGGTGCGGGTCGCTCGGGTCGAACACGGTCTGGAGGGTGTAGATCGGGCTGGTCCCGATGTCCCCGAAGACCACGCCGAGAGCACCGATCACCAGCGCGAGCCGTGCCGTGTCATGCGCGCTCGCACGACGAGCCTCAAGCGCTCCCGGGGACGGCGATCCGTCATGCGGTCCGGTCCCCTGCCAGCGATCGGCCATGGTGGTCCTCCTCCTTGCGGGCCACTGTGCCGAGGCCCGGCGCATCGGGACGGACGATACCGATCACCAGCACGAATGCTGGGAGGTGGACTGCTACCTTTCAGTGACGTGCCCGCGCTTTTGGGCCTGCCCGACTCATCGAGGCGGGCCACTCCCGCCCGGCGGTCGCCGATGTCGCGACCATCACGTACAGGGGGGCTCGACGCTGCCATGCGGCTTCGTGCTCTGTCCGGCTCATCCTGCCGCCTGCCGGGCGGCAGCGCGTTCAGGCATCGCGTGCGCAGGGAGCCCACGTCGTGCAGGCAGTCGGTGCGGCAGCTGATCGAGTCGGTCCACGACACGCTGACGGGCAGCTGGACCGCGAACAGCGCGGCGGACGTACCTTCGGAGGCGTTGCCGTCCGGGTCGGCCGGCGCGACCTCGCACTGACCGCCGCGACCTGGCGCAGCTACAAGAGGCGACCCCGTCGCAGGAGGCGCAGAGGAGCAGAGGCGCAGCCGTTCACGCGCGGTCGGTGTCCGGCTCGGGCGGGCCCGCCACGCCGACACATGCCTCGTTGCCCTCGGGGTCGGACAGCACCCAGTTCGACGGCGCGTCGGCGTCGTTCACCATGCGGCCGCCAGCCGCGAGGGCTGCGGCTATCCGGGCCTCGGCCTGGTCGTAGGGCACCCACACGTCGACGTGGACCCGGTTGCGCTGCGGGCGCGGTGCGTCCATCTGCTGGAAGTAGAAGGGTGCCCCGCGGCGGCACGGGTCGATCAGGTCCTCGCCGCTGTTCGCACGGTCCTGGTAACCGAGCAAGGCACGCCAGAACGCCACCACGTCGGGACCGGCGAGGGCATCGATGGTGACCTGGACGGTCTGCACGGCGGACGGGTCGGCCGGTATGTCCAGTGTGCGTGCCAGCTCCGAGATCTTCCGGGCCAGCTCGACGTGCCGTTCGGTCAGCCCGTAGTAGTCGTCCACCACCTTGATCAACCGCACGATCACACCCTCCTGCCGCACGTCGACATCCGGGTGATCGTCCCCAACTCCCGGCACTTCACTGATCGCCTGCACGAACTGGGCACCGACCGCGAACGACCCGGTACGGAAGTACGCACACGCCCCCTCGCCCACGACACGCCAGTCCTCCACACCGGCGGTCGCGTGGAACTGTTGCGGCCTGATGCGCTCCGTCTTGCTCGCTGCGTAGGTCATGCGCTCAACGTAGCGTGCAGGTGCGACAACTCCTCGGGACGGGCGGCCACGTCTGTCGGGGTGCGGAATCTGGCGGTCGAGGGCGGGATCGCGCGGTCGGCCAGGAGGGGCCGCACTCCGCATCGGAGAGCTCGTCCTTGGCGCCCGCGCCTCGCGCGGGGAGTCGTTCACCGCCCCGGCGTTCGTAGCGAAGCCGCTCACGTCGGTGTGCCGGCGCCGGGATCAACGAGTCGGCCAGTGCGTCCAGTTGCTCGATGACCATGCCTGCCAGCTCCGGGGCGCGGAGCAGAGAGGTGCTGAGTCCGTCGGGGCGTCCGGGCTGCTCGGTGGTGAGTACGGCGGCGGCTTGCGGTCCTTCCTCGCGGCCGTCGGCCGGTTGGGGCCCGATGGGGTGGCGCGTGCAGTTCCCGTCACGTTTCGAGGGGTACCTCAGAACCTGCCGCAAGACCGGCTGCCAGGCGTCGCCGACACGGCCCGCTGCAGATCGGATGGCCAAGATCCCGGCGGGATACAGCGGTCAGCCGCCATGGCTGACCGCGGTCATCACCCCTACTTGGTCGTGTGCGTCGGGTAGACCTCGACGTCGGTGTAGGCGCCCTTGATCGCCCCGGCGCCCGCGGGCCACTTCAGGCTCACGGTGTGGGTCTCGTTCGGGGGCGTCACCAGGATGTCGGTCGGGGACGCGAGGCTCTTGCCGCTGGTGTCGATGTCGTAGGCGAGGTCGAAGACAGCGGCGTCACCGGGCTTCAGGGTGGTGATACGCGGCTGGGCGTGGCCGCGCTGGATGGGGCTCGAGGTGTGGTCGGCGTCCTTGATGTCGACGCCCGCGAAGCCCGTTGCCGAGCAGGTGGTCGAACCCCGGTTGACCATGGTGATGTCGATCCTGCCGGAGACCTTGTCGGGCGCGGCGTCCCTGGCGTCGATGGCCAGGTCCGCCGTCTTGCAGAACGTGAGCTTGCCGCCGGTCTTCGTCGCGCCGTTCGCCGCGCCGGCACCGGCGTCGGTGCCCGCACCGGAGCTCGACTTCGCCTTGCCGGCCGCCGAGCCGCCGGAGCCCGAGCCGCCTTCCGGCTTCGAGCCACCGCCCGAGGGCGAAGACGGCGAGGACGAGGACGACGAGGAGTCCTTGGCGGACGAGCCCTTCCCAGAGCCGTCGTTGCCACAGGCGGTGAGCGAGAGGGTGGCGGCGACGCCGATGGCGGCAAGAGCGGTGATGCGAGTGGACTTCACGGTGTTCCCCCAGAAGTAGCGCGGTGCACGTGGTCGGAAGTATTTGTATCTCGCAGCCAGTTACAGGCGGTTCTCCGCGATGTCTTCGTTCTGTCACTGGCGTACCGACGTGACGGTCCGCGAAGGCGCCACCGTACGGTCACCATCCCGGCCCGAGTTCGACCGCGGGTGTGAGGCGCGTGGTGTCGACGACCTCGGCCTCGGCGTGCCGCTGTGTCCAAGTTGTCTCGCCGACCTTCTCGGTGTCGAACACCCGTGAATCCGGCGTTGGTTGCTGCACGTACGCACTGGTCGATCAGGGGACTCGACGCTGCTGACTTCGCTCCGAAACGCCGGAGCCGGTAAGCATCTTGCCGATACGCTCGGCAGGGCTCGGCGTCAGTGTGCGCCCCGGGTGTCCCACGTCCGCGCCGAGATCCTCGTCACCGTGCGGCGGCTCCGTACAGGGCGCGGATCAGGCGGTCGTTCTCCGGGCCGGCGGCGGCGGGGAAGGGGGTGCGCCGGCGGGTGTAGCCGTAGGCGATTCCGTTGCGTGGGTCGGCGAAGGCCTGCTGACCGCCCGCGCCGCTGTGGCCGAACGAGCCCTGACCGAGCTGCGGGTGGTACTCGGAGGTGGCGTGGAACCCGATGGTGAACGCCTTCTGCGCACCGAGGACCAGGTCGTGGCCGATGGACTGGATCTGCCCGACTGTCGCGAGAGTCTCCGGCTTGAGCAGCGGAGCCGATCCGTCGACCGCCCCGATCGCCACCGCGTACATCCGGGCCAGACCGCGCGCCGAGGCCACCCCGCCGAACGAGGCCGTACCCAGAGTACGGACCACCTGGAGGTTCGGCAGTTCCCACACCCCCGGGTTCTGCGGGTGATTGCGGTTGAAGGCGATGCCGGACAGGCTGTTCGGGCCGCTCGCGGACGCCGCCAGTACGGCCAGTCGCTCGGGAGTCGCCACCATCGGCTGGGCACTCAGGAACCGGGATTCCTGCTCCGGGGACAGCCCGAGGTGGAAATCAACCCCGTACGCGTCGCGCACACGCCCGGCGAACAACTCCTGAACGCTGTGCCCGGTGGCGCGGCGCACCACCTCGCCGCTGAGCGCCCCCATGACCAGCGCGTGGTAGCCGAACGCAGTACCCGGCCGCCAGTACGGGCGCTGCGCACCCAGGCGCTCGGCGACGATCCGGTCATCGGCGAGTTCCTCGACCGTGAACCCCGTGTCGGCGCCGACCAGGCCGGCCCGGTGCGCCAGCAGCTCGCGCAGGATCAGGTCCCCCTTGCCCTCCACCGCGAACTGCGGCCAGTAGTGGCTGACCCTCTGCTCCAGATCCAGCACGCCTTCCTGCACGAGTGACGCGACGATCAGGTGCGTGGCGCCCTTGGACGCGGAGTACGCGCCGAACAGTGAATCCGCGGTGATCTCCGGGCCCGTCCACAAGTCCACGACCCGTTCCCCGTGCCGGTAGGCCACGAGCTGCGCGGCGTAATCGCCACCCTCCCCGGTCGCGACCGCGGCGAACTCCTCGCGCACCGGCTCGAAGCCGGCAGCCACCGTCCCCTGCACCACGTTCCCGTCCATCAGCGCTTCCCCTCGACTCCATGACGGCATGGGTTTCGGCGGGCGTCCCGCTTGCCCAACCGACTTAGCTACCAATGGTTACTTATTCTTCTGCGCTGATCCAGTCCTGGGTGGAAACTCTTGTCACCGGCACCTGCCGACGGTGGTCTCGTATAGTCCTGGCCATGGCCGATGCCCCGACGACCCGATCACGCCGGGGACGCCCCGCACAGATCAGCCGCGAGCTGATCGTCGACACCGCCATCTCGACCGGGAACCTCGACACCCTGACCATGCGGGAGCTCGCCGCCCGCCTCGGGGTCACGCACGCCGCGCTCTACCGCTGGGTGGCAAACCGCGACCAGCTGTTCGACCTCATCAACGAGGTCATGGTCGAGCGCGTCCTTCCCGCCGAGGGCCCACGGGACCATGACTGGCGGCCCTGGCTCGCACGCCTCGCCTGGGGCATGCACGACTGCTTCCTGGCTCTGCCCGGCTACGCAACCCGCGTCTCGCGACCGCACCGCCACACCGTCCAGAGCTTCGAACGACTCCGCAGCAGCGTCGTCACCGCCTTCACCGACGCCGAAGTCCCGCCCCACCTGGCCGAACAGAGCTGGTACATCTTCATCACGTCCATCGTCAGCTGGCTCGCTGTCCAGGAGCACCCCCTCGACCTCGGCGACAGCACCCCCCGCTTCGAACTGTTCCTCGACACGCTTCTCCGCGGCCTACCCGCGCAAGAACCGGGCGCCGAACGACGATAGACCTCGGCATCTCAGGGCGATGGCGGTGAGAGGTCGAGCAGGAGCCCGGTTCCGGCCAGGTTCGGGAGGCTGAGTCGAGCGGCAACTCGACGCGGCTCAGGTGACGTTTGCCGCGGAGGACGAGCCTTCCTGGCCGCTGCGCCGGTGCTGCTGCCACGCCGGGTCCTGCGCCGACTCCGGCTGTTGGTCCGGCCCGACACCGTGCTGTGCCGGCACCGTGAGCTGACCGAGCAGCGCAGCGCCTGCGCCTGCCGGCCGAAACGGCCCGGCGGCCGCCCATCGTAGCCTTGATCCGCCCGATCCGCCCGATCCGCCCGATCCGCACGCCGATCCTGCGTCCGGCCAGGGAGAACCCGTCCCGGGGCTACCGGAGGGTGCTCGGCGAACTCGCCGCCCCAGGCGCCAAGGTCGCCGCCTCAACCGTCTGGGAGATCCTCCGGGCCGGACGTTCCGGACGGCTTCGACTGGGGCTCACGCACCGCCGACATCGTGGCCGCACTCTGGCCGGAACGTTGCATGCCTGTCGTGTCGGTGAGCGGATGCCTGATCACCGACCTCGCGGAGGACAGGACATCGCCCCCTCTTGGTCACCCTCGGTGTGGCTTGGGAAGTGCTTCACCGGCAGGTAGGTGCTTTCCAGGCCCCCCACGCGTAGCAGGCGAGGTGCAGCGGCTGAAGCAACTTCGGCCCGCCCGCGTGGCGCAACGGATCCAGCCGACCACGACGCCGCGCTCCGAGACCGCGGCATCAGCATCGGTGCGCGTGTCGAGTCGAGGAGATCCGCAGGCTCCGTGAACGGGCAGCTGCCCGCTGCCCTTTCGCGCTGATTCCATCAGTTCTCTCGGACTCCGGGGCCGGACCCCTTCCCTGTGCACCTCAGGTGGTGGACACTCGCCCACCGGGCCGACGTCGTCACCCCGGTCGCACAGCTGTCCTCCACTCCTCCTCACGCAAGGGCTTCCCAGATGCCGTTCGCCCCTGTCGCCCTACGGGTCGCCGTCGCAGCCGCAGGCCTCCTGCTCGTCGCCGCCCCGGCCACGGCGGTGTCCGCCGGCCCTCCCGTGGCGACAGGCCATGCAGTCCGGCCAGTTGGGGCCACCGAAACGGCCTCCTGGTCAGCTCCCCTGTCGACGCAAGGCCGTTACATCGTCGACAGCCAGGGCAGGAGGTTCCGCCTCAAGGGCGCCAACTGGGACGGTGCGCAGGGCTCATGGCTGGGCAGCGGCAGCGTCACCGACCCCGCCAACCACCACGCAGGCCAGGACTCCCACGGCATCCCGCTCGGCCTGGACCGCGTCCCTTTGGAGCAACTCCTTGCCGACTTCCATCAGTTGGGCATCAACACAATACGGCTGCCGTTCTCCAACGAGATGATCCACAGCACGACCCCCGTCCCCGACACCGCGGTCACCGCCAACCCGCAGCTGCGCGGAAAAACACCGCTGGAGGTGTACGACGCGGTGGTCGACGCGCTCAGCGGGAGCGGTTTCGCCGTGATCCTCAACAACCACACCAACACCTCCCGCTGGTGCTGCGGCGTCGACGGCAACGAACGCTGGAACAGCTCACAGTCGATGCAGGCGTGGGCCGACGACTGGGTGTTCATGGCCCGCCGCTACGCCGGTGTCCCGCGTGTCGTGGGAGCCGACCTCTACAACGAGGTCCGCCGCGACGTACTGGACGATCCGAACTGGGGCATGGGCGACGACCACGACTGGTACGCCGCCGCCCAGTTCGCCGCCGACCGCATCCTCACCGAAGCCGATCCCCGGCTCCTCATCGTCATTGAGGGCATCAACTGGACCGGCATACCGGCGGACGGCCTCCCGCACGGCCGGCCGATGCTCACGCCCGCAGGCACCCTGTCCCACACCCTCGTCGACGCCCACAAGCTGGTCTACTCCGCGCACTTCTACGGCTACACGGGCCCGCACCACAGCGGTGCGACCGGTATCGGCGAGACGCACGACCCCCGTTACCAGGACCTGAGCCGTGACGATCTGTACTCGGCTCTGCGGGACGAGGCGTTCTTCGTCGAGGAGCCGGGCCGGCACTACACCGCGCCGGTCTGGGTCAGCGAGTTCGGCATCGGGGCGAACGAGACGAACCCAGCCGCCCGGGCCTGGTTCACCAACATCACCGACTACTTCGCCGACCACGACACCGACTTCGCCAGCTGGCCGCTGGTCGGCTTCGCGGGCCACGACGACTGGGCGCTGCTCAGCTACGACGAGTCCGGGCACCGGTCCGGCATCCTCGACTCCGGCGACTGGCGCGCGACCGCCTGGCAGCACCTGATGTCGGCGCCGGGCGCCAGCGGCCCGGTGGCGCCCGTCCCCACGTGGCGGATGCTCGCCGTCGACCACGGCGACGCGGTCGAGTCCCTGCGGGTGCGGGCCACGGGCGACTGGGACCCCGGGGCGTACAAGGCCGCCTGCCCCGACGGGCTGCGTCTGATCGGCCTCGGCCACACCAGCGGGCGCGGGCTGTGTACCGACACCACGGGCAGCGGTCCCGCCGACCTGCGCGCGGCCGGCGACGGACAAACGGTCGTCACCGACGAGCGCTATGTCCCGGCGGGCGACGACTGGGCGTCCGGATACACCAAGTTCCAGTGTCCTTCCGGCAGTTACCTCATCGGCTACAGCGTGCGCGGCGAGCGCGTGTCTGCGGCGCTGTGCGCACCCGCGCTCCCCCCGCTGGCGGGAGCCGGCCGCACGGTATGGTTCGACCGGTCCGACAGCCGCCCCGCCGACGCCTCCGGCGGCGACTTCGCGTACGCCGACTACAAGGGCCAGTGCGCCGATGACGAGTACGCCGCCGGCATCGCCTTCACCGCCAGGGTGGGCAGCCGCCCGGGGCCCGCTGCCCTGCTGTGCCGCCGGCTCGCCTGACCCCTCCCCGTCCAGTCCGGCGCCACGTCGCTCAAACGGCCTGGGCCGAGTTGGTGCGCTTCCTCTCCCTTGCCCAGGCTCCGAGTCACGGCGCGATGTGCGTGGGAGTCGTGAAGAGTCCTCGCATGGTTCTGGGGATTCGGTCACGGGAGCGGAAAGATCGGAGGGCTCACTCGGCGCTTGCGGACAGGTCGGGCGCCGCTCCACGCGATGGGAGACCGATCAACGATGTTCACTCTGGTGCGGAGCAGAGTACGGGCGGCCGTGCTCGCGCTCTCGGCCGTCACGGCCCTCACTTCGGGCGCGATCGCCGCGACCGGCGCGGCAGCGGCCCCCGCCCCCGCGAAGCAAGGACCGACCTCGGTGGCGTATGTCGAGGTGAACAACAACAGCATGTTGAACGTCGGCAAGTACACCCTCGCCAACGGCGGTGGGAACGTCTTCGACATCGCCGTGATCTTCGCGGCGAACATCAACTACGACACGGGCGCGAAGGCGGCGACCCTGTACTTCAACGAGAACGTGCAACGCGTCCTCGACAACGCCGCCACGCAGATACGGCCGTTGCAGCAGAAGGGCATCAAGGTCGTCCTCTCGGTGCTCGGCAACCACCAGGGCGCGGGATTCGCCAACTTCCCGTCTCAGCAAGCAGCTTCGACGTTCGCGAAACAACTTTCGGACGCCGTGGCGAAGTACGGCCTCGACGGTATCGACTTCGACGACGAGTACGCCGACTACGGCAACAACGGCACCGGCCAGCCCAACGACAGCTCCTTCGTGTACCTGGTGTCGGCGCTGCGCACCGACATGCCGGACAAGATCATCAGCCTCTACAACATCGGGCCGGCCGCGTCGCGCCTGTCCTACGGCGGCGTCGACGTCTCCTCCGAGTTCGACTACGCCTGGAACCCGTACTACGGCACCTGGCAGGTCCCCGGCATCGCACTGCCCAAGTCGAAGCTCTCACCGGCGGCCGTCGAGATCGGCGGGACCTCGCAGAGCACCGCCGCCGACCTCGCCCGCCGGACAGTCAGTGAGGGCTACGGCGCCTATCTGACGTACAACCTCGACGGCAACGATCGCAGCTCCGATGTCTCCGCGTTCACCAGGGAGCTGTACGGCAGTGACGCCGTCTACGCGCCGTAGGCCGATCGCACTCCCCGGCGCCCGGTGTCCCCTCGGGGCTTGCCGCATCCCATAGGCCCGCGCACCGGTCAGGCCGCGCTTTCGACAACGATGTCGGAGGCGCGGTCGCGACCGGTTCCTCCGCAAAGGCACCGACCCAGCCGACGTCTTCCGAGCCGCCCTCCTCGCCCGAGGCGAGAACCCGGGCGCTGGTACGAGTCATTCAGGAAGGGACCGGTGCCCGACGAGGCGCTCGCCCGCCGAGGCGGAGGCCCGGACGGCGTCATGCCCGTCCGCGCGCATCGCGCGCTCGTAGCCGGCGATCGCGGACAGCAGGGGCTTCACACCGGCGGCAGCGGCGACGAGTTCGGCCCCCAGCACCTGGGCATCGCGCAGCGCGGTGTCGGCGCCCAGTCCCGGAGCCGGGCTCATGGCGTGCACCGCGTCGCAGATGACCGACACGTGCGTCGGCTGCCATGCCACTGCGGGGACGTGACTGCGCAGGGTCAGCGGTTGCACGGTGTCGACGTCCCAGAGGCGGACGAGCGTGATCAGGTCGGGATGCCAGGACGCCACCCGCTGGAGGGCGTAGCGCTTCAGATCCGCGGGGGCGGACGCGTACAGCTCGGTGTCGCCGGGCATCCGGGAGGCCCTGGCGCTGAAGATGCCCGGCGCGAAGTCGCGGCCGACCTCGTCCCGGAACGCCGGGTCGCGCTCGCGGACCAGGGATGTGCCCGGGTTGCTGCGTTCCAGGGGCGCGAAGCTGACGACGTCGTCGTGCGGGCCGTTGACCAGCGTGAAGGCGGAGTAGAGCTGCGAGGGGATGCGGCTTCTGGTCTCCGCGGTGAGCGGGATCTTCGCCGCGATGTGGCGGGCCTCCAGGTCGACGGGCCGGTGGCCCGGCAGGCGTTGTGCGCGCCTCGCGACGCCTTGACGCGCTGCTCCAGCACCGCGTCGTCCACATCGACGTCGAGATCGCCGCGGCAGCCTTGGGCTATCACGCTCGCGCGAACCTCTGGCTTCGCGTGCACCCGTCGGCGGTGAAGAGCGCGGGCCGCACACTCGCACAGGAACCCGAGGTCGCCTTCGCCGCAGCCATCTCCGGGCCCTGGAACATCCACGCCGTCGCACACTGCCGGGACCTTGACGAACTGTTCGAGTTCACCACGGATCGCGTCGGATCCCTCACCGGACTGCAGAGCATGGAGGTCTCACCCGTGCTGAAACACGTCAAACAGGCCGGCACTCTGCTCTACGACGATCGTCTCGTCGAGCCCACCAGCGCTCGTGCACGACGTTGAGCGGCTGCCGAAGGCCCCGCCGCTCGGCGGCCGACGTCACGCCGTAGCCGACGGGATGCTCATCCTCCAGCGGTCGGAGCAGGTCGAGGCGACGGTGCCCGCTGCCCGCAGGTGACTTTTCACGGCCGGACTGCCCAGGGGCTTGATGTCGTCGGACGCGATCCGCCGACGCTCACCAGTGGTACGCGATGGGCCAGGCGCCCGGAAGTACAGCCGGAGAGCGAGGCCGTCCCGGGACGCACGCCTGCTGATCGAGCGCGCGTGGCCGTGCACCCGGTGCACCTGCCTCCCGCCCGGCAGCGGAAGCCCCGGAGGACGACCGCTGCCGCACGGACCGCTGCGATGGGTGATGTTTCTGCCGTGGGTCCGGTGACGCAAAGGTGCGCGGTTTCAGTCGAGGTGGTCGGCAATGATGGAGGGTGCCTTCTCGGCGCCGATGCCCTCGACCTCATGGCATGGGCCGGCGCGTCAGCTGATGCGGGCTCCCGTGCCGCTGACCCGGACGCGCGGGTCACCCGGGCGCAGCGTCACCGTGAGTTCACCAGGGCGGCCCAGGTCCTCGCCCTGGTGCAGGGTCAGGACAGCGTCCTCGGGGACCAGGCCGAACTCACGGACGTACGCACCGAACGCGGCGGCCGCAGCGCCGGTTGCCGGGTCCTCGACGACGCCGCCGACGGGGAACGGGTCACGCACATGGAAGACGGTGGCCGACTCCCGCCACACCAGCTGGACCGTGGTCAGGTCCAAGCGGTGCATCAGGGTTTCGAGGCGCGTGAAGTCGTACGCGAGATCTGCGAGGCGCGCGCGTGTCGCCGCCGCGAGAACGAGATGGCGGGCACCGGCGAACGCGACGTGCGGCGGGAAGGCGGGGTCGAGATCGGCGGCCGGCCAGCCGAGCGCGGCGAGCGCCTCCGTGAGATCGGCGTCGGCGATCTTCTCGTTGTGCGGCTCGACACTGGTGAGTGTGGCCCTGACGGTTCCGCTCTCCTCGGCCACCTCCACCGGCACGGTGCCGGCGCGCGTCGCGAACAACAGCTCCCCCGGGCCTATCCGCTCGGCGAGCGCGACGGCGGCCGCGACGGTGGCGTGCCCGCAGAACGGCACCTCGGCCTTGGGGCTGAAGTAGCGGATGCTGTACGCCCGTCCCTCCTGGCCGCCGAGGCCCTCCGGGGGCGCGGTCAGGAACGCGGACTCCGAGTATCCGAGGTCGGCGGCGATGGCCAGCATGTCGCTGTCGTCCAGGGCTGTGGCATCCAGAACGACGCCTGCGGGGTTTCCGCCGTCGGGGGTACTGGAGAAGGCGGTGTATCGCAGTACGTCGGGCCGTGGCGCATTCGTCGTCATGCTGGCGGCAACGCGGGGCGGTCCCGCGGCTATTCCCAGTGCCGTGACCACATTGGGTTCGCAGGGTTCGGCCTTGCTCTATGATCCGATGGCTATGGGGGAAACCGTTCATGGCCGCTCGCGCGCGACTCGCACGGTCGCCGTGGCGTTGGCCGGGGTGGCGGCACTGGCTGTGCTGTTCGGTGTGCTTCTCGTCCTTCCGGGGATGGTGGTGGACCACGACCTCGCCGGTGGCCACCTTGCCGCGGCAGACCGGATAAGCGCGGTGAACAACGTGCGTACCACGCTCCTGCAGGCGATCGGTGGCGCGGTCGTCCTGTTCGGCGCCTATGCCACCTGGCGGCAGTTGCGTGTCAGCCAGGACGGGCTGAACGCCACCCGGGAGGGCCATGTCACCGACCGCTTCAGCCGGGCCGTGGAACAGCTCGGCAGTGACAAGCTGGACGTGCGGATCGGCGGCATCTACGCACTGTGGCGGATCGCGGACCACTCCGCCCGCGACCACGAGGCCGTCGTCTCGATCATGGCGGCATACCTCCGGACGCACCTGCCGTGGCCGCCCCAGGAAGCGGGCGCTCCGGCAGCGGACGCGTCCATCAACACGGTGCGCCCGTTGGAGACCCGTGCCGCCGATGCCCAAGCGGCGCTCACCTGCCTCGGGGTCCTCGGCCAGGAACGCAGCCCGGGTTGGCTCAACGTCAGCTTCACCGACCTCCGTCGCGCCGACTGCGACGGCCTCTGGCTGAACGGCGTCAACCTCGACGCCACAAGCCTGGAAGCGGCGAGCGTGTTCCAGGTCAACCTGAGCGGAGCGTCACTGATCGAGGCCAACCTGAGGCATGCCGAACTCGGGACGTCGATTCTCCGTCAGGTCCGTTGTCTCGAAGCCGATCTACGCGGCGCACGCCTGGTCAAGGCCGACCTGAGAGAGGCGGACTTCTCCGGTGCGGACCTCAGGGAGGCGAACCTGCGCAAGGCTCGGGCCCATGGGGCGGCGTTCGTCGGTGCGGATCTGCGATCGGCCGACCTGCGTGGCTGCGACCTCGGCGGTGCCGACCTGCGGGACGCGAGACTCGACGGCGCGTTGGCGAGCGAGCTGACCATCTGGCCGAACGGCTTCGACATCGGCGTGGCCGGCCTCGTCATCACCGAGGATCCCGGCGCCGAACCTGACGTTCTGCTGCCGGCCGCCGCGATCACGAAGCCGATACCGCCCCTGCTGTCGTCCTGAAACCGCCCCAACTGCGGTCGGGCTTCGGACCGTCCGGCGCGCTGTTGCCGGGCGCCTCGAAGATCTCGACTTCATCCCTGCCGCGCCCCCGCCAGCCGGCTCCGTGCGGCGGCCTGGATCCGGGAGGGCCCGAGTCCCCATTGAAGGGTCCGTCCGACCGCCGTCGCCAGGGGCCGGTCCCAGCCGGTACGGACCGGGGCCGGGCGGTGGATGCCGAGTTCGGTGCGGGCCCAGTCGGGGAGGAGTCCGATCGAGGCGTTCGTGAGCAGGCCTGTGACCAGTCGCTCCCGTCGTGTCCGTCCGAAGCGGCGGAGGAACAGGACCGAGTCCAACGCGGCCGCAGTGGCGTGGAGTTGGGGACGCAGGCGGGCCAGGTAGCGCTCCACTTCGAGGGACGTGCGCGGTACGTTCCGCGCGCCCAACGCCTCGGCCACGGGGGCGACTTGGCGGTAGTAGGCGTCGCACTCGGCGGGGGTCAGCCGGAGCGGCCTGGGCGCGTAGGTCTGGTGGCCGGCGAGGAAGCTGCGTACCTCGGCGGTGTGCACCCAGGTGAGCAGGTCGGGGTCGTCCGCGCGGTACGGCCGGCCGTCGGGAGCCGTGCCGTGCACCCGGGTGTGGATCCGCCGGACGAGGTCGATCACCTCGCGGGCGGCGGCCGAGGAGCCGAAGGTGGTCGTGGTGACGAACCGTACGGTGCCGTTCAGCCGCCCGACCGGATCGGCGCGGAAGTCGGAGTGCTGGTCGACCCCTGCCATGGCCAGCGGATGCAGCGACTGGAGCATGAGTGCGGCGAACCCGCCGGTGAGCATCCCCGTGGCGTGCCCGTGCACTCGCCACACCGGGTCTCCCGGCGCGATCCCGAACAGCCCCGGATCACCGGGCGGACCCGCGTACCGATCCAGCTTCAGATCCCCGCCGTGCACGGTCGCCGTGAGTTCAGCAGCGATCCGTTCCCGCAGTCCCACCAGCACCTCCAGGGTCCGTGTCCGTCAGCCGAGGGTACCGACCCGCCCGGCGAGCACGGCCACGAGGATGAGCAGTCCGCACAGGGGGTTGGTGCCGAACGCCCGCCGGCAGGCCCCGACGTCCGCAGGGTCGGCCCGCCACACCTGCCATCCCAACTGCCCCGCGACCACGCACAGTCCGGGCCAGTACAGCGGCCCGAGCCCGGCCACGAACCCGAACGAGGCGAGCAGCACCACACACCCCGCGTACACGCCGCCCACCAGCACCCGGCCACGGCGCCCCAGCAGTACGGCGGCCGACCGCACCCCGGCCCGCACATCAGCCTCCCGGTCCTGGCAGGCGTAGATCACGTCCGTCCCCACGGCCCAGCAGATCAGCGCCCCGTACAGCACCCCGCCTCCGAGCCCGAGCCCTCCGGTCAGCAGGCCGTACACCAGCGGCAACGTCCAGTTGATGGTGATCCCCAGCCACACACGAGGCCAGTGGGTGACTCGCTTCATATACGGATACACCGCCGCGAGGGGCGCCCCGGCCGCCGCCCACACCACGGCCTCCACACTCCAGAACCCCATCACCAGCGGAGCGGCGGCCCCCACCACGACACACAGCACCAGTGCCCGCCCGGCCGGCAGCCGCCCGGAGGCGACGGGCCGCCCCGCCGTACGCGGCACCTGCGCGTCCAACCGCGCGTCCAGTACATCGTTGAGCCCGCAGGCCGCCCCTCTCGACAGCACCCCGTACACCAGGAGCAGCAGCCCGAGCAGAGCCCCGTCCCGGGGCCTGGCTGTCGCACCCAGGGCGATCCAACCGGGCACCACCAGCAGCCAGGCCCCCACCGGCCGGTCCAGCCGCAGCAACTCCAGATACGGCCGCACCCCGGCGGGGCCCGCCCCACCAGCCGGGCGGCACGGCCTTGGGCCGGGACGTGAGTCGAGGCGTGGGCCGAGGCTTGTAAGGGGACGGTCATACCGATTCATGCCCCTTTCCAGGACGATTGCGTGCTGATCGGTCCAACCTAGCCCCGGCCAGGGCGAGTTCCCCGTCCTTTCGGGGAGATCCCTGGAAACGACGGTCCCACGGGCAAGGGAAGCGGTCTACGAATCTCCTGAACAGGTGGCTTCGAGCGAAACCATCTGTTGGACAGGATCGCGGGCCCGTCCCAGGATGGTTGACATGGCGAGTGAAGAGACCGAAGTGGTCGTCGTCGGGGCGGGCCAGGCCGGCGTGGCGATGAGCGAGCATCTGGGCGCCGCCGGCGTACCGCACATCGTGCTGGAGCGGCACCGTATCGCCGAGCGGTGGCGTTCGCAGCGGTGGGACTCCCTGGTCGCCAACGGGCCCGCGTGGCACGACCGGTTCCCGGGGCTGGAGTTCTCCGGCATCGAGCCCGACGCCTTCGCACCGAAGGAGAAGGTCGCGGACTATTTCGTGGCGTACGCCGAGAAGATCGGCGCCCCGATCCGGTGCGGAGTCGAGGTGACGTCCGTGCGCAGGAACGACGGCCGGCCCGGTTTCCGGGTCGAGACGTCGGAAGGCGCCATCGACGCGCGCATCGTGGTGGCCGCGACCGGGGCGTTCCAGCGGCCCGTGATCCCTCCCGTCGTCCCGGACGGGGCCGTCCCCGTGCAGATCCACTCCAGCGGATACCGCAATCCCGAGCAGTTACCCGAGGGCGGTGTCCTCGTGGTCGGCTCCGGTTCCTCGGGCGTCCAGATCGCCGACGATCTGAGCCGGTCCGGTCGCCGGGTGTTCCTGTCCGTCGGCCCCCACGAGCGTCCTCCGCGTGCGTACCGTGGACGTGACTTCTGCTGGTGGCTCGGTGCGCTCGGACTCTGGGACCTGGATACACCTCCCCAGGGTGCCCAGCATGTCACCATCGCGGTCAGTGGTGCCCGCGGCGGCCACACGGTGGACTTCCGCGACCTGGCCGCCGACGGTATCGAACTCGTCGGCATGACCGCCTCCTACGACGAGGGCGTACTGCGCTTCGCGCCGGACCTCGCCGCGAACATCGCACACGGCGACGCCCATTACCTCGATGTCCTGCGGACGGCCGACGACTACGCCGAACGCAACGGGCTCGACCTGCCCGAGGAGCCGGAGGCCCACACCCTCGGACCGGAGCCGGACTGTGTGCGCGACCCCCGCCTGGAACTCGACCTCGCCGAGGCCGACGTCACCTCGATCATCTGGGCGACCGGCTTCACCGCCGACTTCGACTGGCTCCAGGTCGACGCCTTCGACGAGAACAGGCGGCCCAGCCACCGACGCGGAGTGTCCTCGGAGCCCGGCGTCTACTTCCTGGGCCTGCCCTGGCTCTCCAACCGCGGATCGAGCTTCATCTGGGGTGTCTGGCACGACGCCCGGTATGTCGCCGTCCACATCACGACCCAGCGGGGCTGCCGCGCGTACGGCACCGCGGATCCGGCGAGCCTGGAGACCTGAGGGGGCCGTGCCTCCGTCCGATGTCGTCTCGTGGCAGGCGCGTCGCCCGCACAGGACCTAACATCCAGCCACTGGAGATCGGCGCCCGCGTTGAAATGCGGGCCGCCCGTGCCCAGCGGTGCAGAGTGGTGGGACGCGAAGTAGACCGGTCCGGCGGCGAGCGCCCAACCTGCGCGCACGCGGCGTCGATGCAGATGCGGAGGTCCTGCGCATGGGGCCCGCAGTGCCGCCCATGTTCGCGGTGCGTGACCCGGACGGCAACAACCTCATCCTCATCGAGAGCTCGTGAACAGGTGGTGTCCGTGATGGCGGCGCGCTATCCGGACTGGTCTCGCGTTCGTGAAGTCGATGACGATGAGGGTCGGAGGTCGGTGTGGCCGTTGCCGCTGCCGGCCGACCCGTCCGAAGTGGCTGCGGGTCCCGGGCTCGCTTTCGCCAGGACGGTGCCGAGGTGTCGGGCGACCGAGTCGACGTGGGGCGGGTCGAGCAGAGACAGGTGGTGTCCGGGCACGGTGATCACAGCGAGGTCCGAGCACACCGCGTCCCAGCCGCGCGCCGGGTCCTGCCGGTCGAACAGGTCGTCCCGCAGGGCGTCCGGCGTGATGTCCGCCGCACTGAGGAAGGACACCGGACCGTCATAGGGACGCGGGGTGTAGCGCTCCAGTGCTCGGGCATCCAGGAGCGACGTCCGCTGGTGGTTCAGAATCGCGTCGCTGACGGCGCTGTTGACCAGCCCCGCGTCCCGCATCGCAGCGACGACGAGCTGCACCTGTGCTTCGTCGTCGAGGCCCGCCAACTGCTCGTAGGGTAGCGAGATCCGGCGCGCGTAGGTGACTTCGAGGAACTCGACGAATCGCTCGAACCGCTGCTCGGTACGGGTCGCGGCAGAGCGGCTGGTGTCGTCGGGCAGCGGGATGATCGAGTCGATCAGGGCCAGCACCTCCACCCGCTCGCCCGCCAGGCGTAACTGCTGCGCCGCTTCGAACGCGAGGGAACCGCCGAACGACCAGCCCGCCAGCCGGTAGGGGCCGTGCGGCTGCACCGCCCGCAGCTCGGGCACGTACTGCCGGACCCGGTCCTCGATCGTGGAAAGCCCCTCGACCCGGTCGAACCCGTACACCGGGATGGCCGAGTCGAGCAGTTGTGTCAGCTGGGCGTAGACGGTGGTGTCGCCGCCGCCGGGGTGGAAGAAGAACAGCGGCGGCTTCGTGCCCTCGCCCCGCAGCACCCGCGGGTGGGGGCCTGGGCGGTCCGGCACGCGCACGTGAACCGCCATCCGCTCGATGGTGGGGTGCGCGAACAGTTCGGTGACCGTCAGGTCGCGTCCGCTGCGTTCCTTCAGCAGGGCGGTGACCCGCTCGGCCAGGGACCGGTCGCCGCCGGCATCGTCGAAGTCCGTCGTGACGCCGACGTTCACGCCGAGTACGTCCCGCCAGACGCCGGCGACGAGCCGTTCGGCACGGTCGCGGGCCCTGACCATCGGCGGAGCTGGGACGCCGGCGTCGCGCAGGCCCAGTTTGTCGAACAGCCACCGCTCGGTCTCGACGACGCTCGCCCCGCGTAGCAACAGGGACAGCGGCAGAGTCAGGTCGAAGTCGTGCTGGACGGCATGCCGGATGCGGACGGCCAGCAGCGAGTCGACACCCAGCATGGTCAGCGGTGATCCGGTGTCCAGCGATTCCGGCGGGCTGCCCAGCACCGACGCGATCCGTGCGCGCAACTGCGAGGAGGCCGCCGCCCGTGCCGTTTCCGGGGGGAGTCGTCGAAGCCGGGAGACATCCGCCCAGTCGTCCGAGGAGTTGGCGTAGGGATGCAACAGCGGCTCGAAGAACGGCATGTGCGTCAACTGAGGGAAGGCCGTGACCAGCGCGGGAGTGTTCAGGCGCAGCGCACCGACCTGCCCCAGGTTCCGGCCGAGTGCCGCGATGAGCACCGCTACAGCCTCCGCCGGCTGAATCGGATGCAGCCACGGGACGTCCAGCCCGGCGACGGCTCCGACATCGGCCCAGGCGCCCCAGGCGATGGACGTGCCGGGCAGGCCCTGTGCCCGACGCATCGCGACCAGCGCGTCGAGGTAGGCGTTGCCGGTCGCGTAGGCGGGCTGGCCGGGCATGCCGTGCAGCGCGGCGACAGAGGAGAAGCCCAGCCACCAGTCGAGATCGAGGTCGCGCGTCACCTCGTGCAGCCGCCATGCGCCATAGGCTTTGGGGAGCCAGGAGCTGTGCAGTGTCTCGAGGTCCAGGTCGCCCGTGGCGCGATCGTCGAACACCGCGGCCGCGTGGATCACGCCTCGTACCCGACCTGCGGCGGCCACCAGCCGTTCGGCCACGCCGGCTTCGGAGATGTCGCCCAGGACGACCTTGACTTCGGTGCCGCCGGAGTTCATCCTGTCGATCGCCTCGGCCGCGGCCGGCCCGGCCGGCGAGCGCCCGTTGAGGACGATCCTGGCCGCGCCCTGGCAAGCGAGCCAGTCGGCCAGGAAGATGCCGATCCCACCGAGACCACCGGTGATGATGTATCCGCCGTCGTGGCGCACCACCGCGGATGCGGCCGCGCCGGCTTCGGGCCGCCGGTCCACTTCGGGCAGCCACTCCAACCGGGCCGTGTGCCGCACGCCCGACCGCCACGCCACCTCGTCGTCGGTGCCCGCGGCCAGCTCGCCGCGCAGGGCGGCAACCGAATCCTCGATCGTCCCCAGCGGGTCCAGATCGACAACTCCCAGCCGCAGCTCGGGACGCTCGCAGGCCAACACACGGACCAGCCCGCGCAAGGATGCGAACGCCGGGTTCCCCGGCTCGCCCGGGCCGACGGCGAACGCACCGGTGGGCACCAGCAACAGGCGCGGCGGCCGGCTCGACTCGGCCAGCTCACGGACCGCGTGGGAGACGGCGAGCACAACTCTCTCGGCCTCGGCGAGACCGCCGTCGGGCGGCAGCACGAACAGCACCGCGTCGGCGTCCGGCGTCGTGCCGTAGCCGCCCTGCCGCGCGCCGAGCGCGGCGCCGAGCGCCGTCGGCCGCTCGCTCAACACGAGGATCGACTCTCCGGCCGTGTGACACGTTCCGAGGTCAGCCGGCCGCCACACGGGCTGCAGGAGCCGCCCGGTCAGTGGAGCGGCGATCTCGGCATGGTGGACGGCACGCACGACCACGCGCTCGATCTCCAGCAGCACCTGGCCCAGCTTGCTCACCAGGGACAACTCGCCGAGCCAGTCACCGTGTCGGTCGACTTCGGTGAGCCGGGCATGGACTCGTACGCCCCGGGTGAGATCGCCGTGGCAACGGACGGTGCCGTACTCGACCGGCATCCGTGGGGACATGGCACCGGGGTCGTGCAGGGCTGCGGCGAAGACCTGGAGACACGACTCGACCAGGGCAGGGCGCAGACCGGGCCCGAGATGCCGAGGCGGGACGAGTTCGGCGGTCGCACACAGCTGCCCGTCCCCGGCGCGTGAGCTGACTCGTGGCTCGCGCATGCCCGAGAACGCAGGCCCGAAACTCAGGCCGAGGAGCTCCAGTCGCCGGCGGACATCGTCGGCAGGGACGGGCGCGAACTCGCTCGCGTCCACTGCCGGCACATACGGTTCAGGGCGCTCGGGTCCGGCGACGGACGCTTCGGCGCTCGCGTGCAGCAGCCAGGTTCCGTCCGCCGCCCGGGTGTGCATCCGGATCGTGCCGTCTGCGAACGTCGTCGTGACGGTGGTGTGGTCGTCGAGTGCGAGTGGCAGGTGCATCGTGACAGCGCGCAGCACGACCTGTTCGGGCCGAACGCCCCATGCCGTGCTGGACACGGCGGTCGCCATCTCCAGAACCACCCCGCCGGGCAGGACCGGACGACCGTCGAGGCGGTGGTCCGCGAGCCACGGATGCGCGGCCGTGCCGAGATCGGACCGCCACACGTGACCGCCGCCATCGGGTAGTTCGGTGTGGACACCGAGGAGCGGATGGTCACCTGGGGGCAGCGTGGCCTTCAGGGGCGGGAGCCAGTGCCGGGTGTGCCGCCAGGGGGTCGTGGGAACGTCGATGATCCGGCCGTCGCGTGGCGGTTCGGCCTGAGCGGCTAGTTCGAGGGTGGCGAGCTGCGAGTGGAAGTGCCCGACCTCGTCAGGACAGTTGCGCAGGCTCGACAGCACCAGGGTGTCGGATCGTCCGGCGAGATTGTCGGACACGGCGTGTCGCAGCACGGGATGGGGCGACACCTCGACGAATGCGCGGAAGCCGTCTTCGGCGGCCGTGGCCACGGCCGCTGTGAACAGCACCGGCTTGCGCAGGTTCTGTGCCCAGTAGTCGGGATCGAAGGCTGGCCGGCCGTCGGTAACTGTGCTGTACACGGGAATCACGGCAGGCTGAGCGGTGATTCCGGACAGACCGTCCACCAGTGCGGGTGTGATCTGGTCGACGATGGGCGAGTGCGCGGCGACGTCGAGCCTGAGCAGGTGAGCGAGTCTTCCGTCGGCCTCTGCTTCGGCCACGATGCGGCGTACTGGCACGGCATCGCCCGCGATGACCGTCTGTCCCGGTGCGGACAGCACGGCGATGCTCACGCCGGGGTCGTTCGCCACGAGCTCGGCCGCCTCCTCGGCGGCTGCCTCCAGCAGCGCCATGGCGCCGTCGCCGGCGAGCGAGGCCAGCAGCTTCGAGCGGAGCGCGACCACCCGAGCTCCGTCGGCCACGGTGAGTGCCCGGGCGACGACCGCCGCCGCGACCTCGCCGAAGGAGTGGCCGATGACTGCGGCCGGGTGGACGCCGTAGTGCCGCCACAGCTCGGTCAGCGCCAGCTGGATGCCGAACACGAGCGGCTGGACGCGGTCCATCGTGGTCGCGTCGACACCGGCGAGCAGATCTTCCCGCAGGGAGAAACCGGCCTCGGCTCGGATGACCGGGTCGAGTCGGTCGACGGCCGCCGCGAACACCGGTTCCTCCGCGAGGAGTTGCCGGGCCATGCCCGCCCACTGGGACCCGTGCCCGGAGAACACGAACACGGGTCCCTGTGCGAGGGTGGGCAGTTCCTCGGGGGCCAGGTTCCGGAGCCCCGCGATCAGGTCCTCCCGGGTCCTCGCCACGACCGCCGCCCGGCGCCGCCCGTCGAGTCGGCGGGCCAGTGTGTACTCGATGTCCCCCGGCGCGGGCCGGGTGTCCCGTACCCACTCGGCCAGCGCCACCGCATGCTCCCGCAGCCTTTCCGTACTGGCCGCACCCACCAGGAATCGGCGCGGAGCGTCCTGTGGCTGGATGCCTTGCGGGATCGCCGTACCACGGTCCTGTTCCAGGACCGCGTGGGCGTTGGTGCCGCCGAAACCGAAGCCGGAGACGCCGGCCAGAGCCGGCCGACCGGCGCCGGGCCAGGACCGGAGCGAGTCCGCCACGACCACGCCGAGATCACCGAACGGAATGCGCGGGTGAGGAGGCGAGCAGTGGATGCTGGGCGGGATCAGCCCGTGGTGCAGCGCCAGCACCGTCTTGATCAGCCCGGCAACGCCGGCCGCAGCCTCCAGGTGGCCGAGGTTGCTCTTGACGGATCCGATCAGGAGCGGTTGTCGACGCCCGGCGCCGAACACCATCCCGAGGGCGCGCGCCTCGATCGGGTCGCCGAGCAGCGTACCCGTGCCGTGTGCCTCGACGTAGTCCACCTCGGAGGGATCGACCCCGGCCTGCCGACAGGCCGCGTGCAGCAGCGCTTGCTGTGCTGCACCGTTGGGAGCGGTCAACCCGTTGGAGCGGCCGTCGGAGTTGATCGCGGTGCCGCGAATCCGTGCCAGCACGCGGTCACCCGCTGCCTGCGCGTCCGAAAGCCGCTTGAGTACGACGACGCCCACGCCCTCGGCGCGCACGATCCCGTCGGCATCAGCCGAGAACGGCCTGCAGCGACCGTCGGCCGAGCTGACACCCATCTCGTCGAAGCATGCCGTCACGCCCGGTCCGAGCAGCAGGTTCGCTCCGCCGACCAGGGCGACCTCGCACTCACCCGACCGAAGGCTCTGCACCGCCAGGTGAACCGCGACCAGCGACGACGAGCACGCGGTGTCCACGGCCAGGCTGGGGCCGCGCAGGTCGAGCAGGTAGGACAGGCGGTTCGCAGCGATCGACAGCGCCGCGCCGGTCGCCGCCCAGGAGTCGACAGCGGAGAGGTCGCCGATCGACCGAGCCCCGTACTCGGTACCGCTGATGCCGACGAACACGCCGGTATCGCTTCCGCGCAGCGACCGGGGCGCGATCCCCGCGTGCTCCAGCGCCTCCCAGGCGACCTCCAGCAGCATGCGCTGCTGCGGGTCCATCCGCGCGGCCTCGGCGGGCGCGATGCCGAAGAACTCCGCGTCGAAGCCCGCGACGTCGTGCAGGAACCCACCCCACCGCGTCACCCGATCGGTCACCGAGGCGTACTCGGCCCAGCGGACGGCCGGAACCTCCGACACGCCGTCGCGGCCGTCGGTGAGCAGCCGCCAGAACTGTTCCGGCCCGTGCACGCCGCCGGGCAGCCGACAACCGAGGCCGACCACGGCGATCGGGTCCCCGGACACAAGGGGAGAGACGGGTGGCGCGTCCGGCTCACGCGTCTCGGTCAATGCGTCGACGAGCCGGTCGATGCTCGGATGGTCCCACAGCAGGGTCGCCGGCACGGTCCGCCCGAGAAATTCTTCCAACTCACCCGAAAGCTCGACGGCGTCGCGTGAGGACAGTCCGAACTCCCGCAGCGGAAGCGCCGGATCGACGTCGTCCTCGTCCAGCTGACAGACCTCGGCGATCCGCTCGACGAGCCGTCGCCGGATGCGGTCGGCCATGGTCATCCCCGCCCCCAATGGTGCTGTTTGGTCGCGGACCGGGCGACCTTCCCGCTCGAGGTGCGCAACAGCGCCCCGACCGGGACCAGTTCGAGGCCACGCAGCTTCACGTCGTGCGCTGTGGAGACCGCTCGCCGGACGGCGCGGCTGACCTCGGCCTCGTCGACGTCGCCGCCGCGACGGTACTCGGCCACCACGGCGGCGCCCTCCACACCGTGTTCGTCGTGTACGGGGAAGGCAGCGACACCGTCGCGCCGGATCGCGGGGTGTGCGTCGCACACGGTGGCCTCGATGTCCTGTGGGTAGTGGTTTCTGCCGTCGATGATGATGAGGTCCTTGAGCCGGCCGGTGACATAGAGCAGACCGTCGTGGATCATGCCGAGGTCGCCGGTCCGCAGCCAGCGGCCGGGGGCGTCGCCGTGTCGCGCACCGAAGGTTTCCGCGCTCCGCTCGGGCTGCTGCCAGTAGCCGTCCGCCACATTGGGGCCGTCGACCCAGATCTCGCCGACCGTTCCGTCCGGAAGAGCGACGAGTCGTTCCGGATGAACGACGCGGACGCTCAGACCCACCGGCCTTCCGGCAGCCACCAGTTCGAGCGCCCCTGACGTTCCCGGCCCGACCGGTACACCACGGTGCCCGGCCAGTGCGGCCCGCTCGAACGCGGTTACCACCGGACCCGCGTCGTCCGTCGCCGTGACGAAGACGGTCGCCTCGGCCAGTCCGTACGACGGCCGAAGCGCGGTGGCTGCCAGACCGTGCGGGCCGAACATCCGCTGGAATTCGGCGATGGTGCCTGCCCGCACCGGCTCGCTGCCGATGATGAGTACCCGTACGCCGGAAAGATCCAGCCCGGCGCGGTCGGCCTCACTGGTCTTGCGGGACACGTACTCGAAGGCGAAGTTCGGTGCGGACGACATGACGGCGGCTCGCCCCGACATGGCCCGCAGCCAGCGCACAGGGCGCTTCACGAAGTCGAACGGAGTCATGAACACCGACCGGCACCCCGCGAACACCGGCGCGGCCAGCTGCTGGATCAGGCCCATGTCGTGGAAGAACGGCAGCCACCCGACGACGGTCCAGTCCGTGGTCGCCCGGTAAGCGGCCGCGGCCTGCCACGAGTTGGCGACCACCGCGCGGTGCGTGATCACCGCACCGGCCGGATCTCGCGTGGATCCCGAGGTGTACTGCAGGTAGGCGGGTTCGTCGAGGCCGATGTCGGGGGCCGTGAAATCACCGTCCGGCTGGGCTGGATCGTTCACGGCGATGATGTGCTTCGGCCGGGGGACCGAGTCGTTCTCCGCGAGAGCGCGCACTTTTTCGAGCGCGTCCAGTGAGGTCAACCACACCTCGGGCGCACAGTCGGACAGGACGTGGACCAACCGACCAGTGTGCTGGCTGCCTTCCGGGGCGAACAACGGCACCGCAACGGTTCCGGCGTGCAGGGCACCGAGGAAGGCGACCACATACGTCAGGTCCTGCGGTGCGAGGATCGCCACCCGCTGACCACGCGAGGTGACCCTGCTCAGCTCGACGGCGACCGCGCGGACCCGCTCCGCCAGTCCGGCCCACGTCACCGTGCGCTCGATGCCCTCACGGTCGGACGCGTGGTCGAGAAAGGTGAACGCAGGAGCGTCCGAGTGCGATCTGTCGAAGAGGTAGCTGGTCAGCAGCTGCAGATCGGCTGGCACCTCATCGTCGGAGGAATGGCTGTCGGTCAGGGACATCTGCATTTCACCTACCTTGACTAGCAGGATTCCGGGGGCCGTCCGTACGCACTCCTGGACATCTCGGCCGAGCTTATCGAGGGCCCACCGATGTTCAGGACGGACTGTTGAGGAAGTCGCTGATCAGTTCGGCGACTTCGGCGTGATGGGTACTCGGGGCTCCTCGGCGCCCGACGGTGTGGAGTCGTGGATCGGGGACGGCCGCGGCGAGGTTCTCGGCGACGTCGACGGAGTGTCCTGTGGCCACCAGGGTGGTCGGCGATCGCGCAGATGGTGATGGCCGTTGGCCGCGTGGCGGCCTGCACGGTGCTGGAAAGCGGTCCGGGCCCGGCGGCTTGTCCAACGGTCGTACCCGGCAACCGTTCCCATCCTCCGGGGAGGGTTTGCAGACGACGACGTGCTGCGGCGGGCCCGGTTTCGCCCGTGCCGGGCCCGCCCCTGCTCTCCCGGCTCGAAGATCCGTGTTTACGTGTGGTGCGGCAGGGGTGTGACGGCCCGGTACTCCAGTGCGCTGTAGGAGTGGACCCTGGGACTCAGGGGCCTCGTGGCACCTGCTCGCCCCCAAATTCCGAGCGGGTAGTCGCGCAACGAGGGGCAGGCGGGTGAACCCCCATCGGCTGCCTGCCCCATGCGCACCCCGGCGCCCGGTCCGAGGGGGGCGTGCGTCGGCCCGGGCAAATCAGGAGCCGCACGCTCGGCAACCGAACCATCGGGCCCCTGCGTCATGCGTCGGTCGAGAAGCATGGCAGCGGCCCTGCTTCCTGCCCTGATCCTGTGCTTGCCCCGAGTTCCCGGGGCGGGTTTCTGTCATAGGCGTTCGTCGCGTTCGTCAATGACCGGCACTGTCGACGTCCAGCAGCGACGGGGTCAAGATCTGTCGACGACGAAAGACTCTCGTCCTGCATGATCAGCCCCCCGTCGCCACGGCGCAGCACAGCCGTGCGGCGCACCGGTCCCGGACCGGTCGGCCGACCGCCGTCGGGTTCCGGGGCGAAGCCGACGCTCAGCCAGTGGAGTGGCCCGTCAGGGCGCACCCGCCGTGCACATCGACGACCGGTCCGAGGCGCTGAGCCCCGTCTCACGGAACAGGTCCAGGTCCGCCCTCTCGCGCAGCAGCCCATCAGTGGCCGCGTCCGAGACCGCCGTGGCGGGGCCGAGGCACGCGTCGACTCCTGCACCGCCGGCCGGTCGGAACGGTGTACATGTCCCGCCACCAGACCAGGCGGCCGCGCACGCCGGGAGGGCCGATCGCAGACCTGTACGGCTGGGCGTGGACGGTTCGGCCTCGCGACGGCCTACGGTGGAGACATGAGCGAGATCGTCGTCTACGAACTCGACAAGCCTGTGGCAACGCGCTCCTCCACAGGGGTGCCGAGTGGCGCGGAACGGCGCGTGCGCAAGGTGCACGCGGCGCCGGTCGCCCCGGGGACGCGTACCGCCACCGGGCCGAGAACCCTGTGCGGCAAGGACACCTTCGCCATGGAGGCGGCCGACTGGAAGCCCTCCGAGCGCCCCGGAGCACGGTGGTACCCGGCGGAGTACGCATCCGTGGTCTGCCCCGACTGCGATGCCGTGATCGACACCTGACCACGGCGAACGGCCGACCGCCTGTCTGACGTCACCGCGCTCACGGTCTTCCTGCGGCTACCTCCGTTCCACGTATTCCTTGAAGTGCTCCAGGTCGCCGCGGACGAGTCGTTCGATCGCGTTCGTCTGGGCGAACCCCTTGGGTCCGCCGAAGGTGTCCCGGACGGTGTCGGGGTCGTACTCCAGGCGTGCCTGGATCCGGGTGTGGTTCTGGTCGATCGGCTCGAGCGAGAAGGAACCCGTCAGCTCGGGGGCGCCCACGCTCAGCCACTCCATCACGCGCTCGCCGCGGTCGGAGACCTCGGCCTCGACCTCCCGCGCTCCGCCCCTTGCCTCGACCTCCAGCTGTGCTCGGCCTCCGGCCCCCGTGCGCGCGCCCCGCACTCCTTGCACGAAGCGTGGATAGTTCTCCACCTGGTGAATTTTCTCCCAGGCCGTATCGATCGGAACGTCGATATCGACGTGCAGTTCGAGGGTGCTCATGGCTCACCTCCGCGTGCATCTCATGACGCATCGCCTTCTGCTCACAGTGTGCGCCCGGCAGGAACCGGCAGGGGAGGGGAGAGCTGAGAGCCAGGTGGCTCCGGAGGTCGGCCACTGGTCGGCGGTGGCACTGATCGGCGTCGTCCACACGCTGGTCAGCGGCGACCTCACCGGCACCGTGGGTGCGCCGCTGGAGACGAGCGCCTGGGTCTTCGCGATCGTCCTGACGGTCGTGTTCGCCTTCTGGCACCGGCGCGAGCGGACCCTGTCCATCCACCGCATCGACACCATCAGCCGCAGGTCCCTTGTCGCCTGCGGATTCTCTACTGATTCACCCTTTTGGTTGGTGTTTCTGCCGGATTTCGAGCGCGATGCCATTGCTCTTCGATATGTCCGGTGTATCCAGCTCGTCATGCCCGGAACGGCCGCGCTGGTCCTACTACAACATGTAGGACTAGTGTGTGCTTGAGGAACCGCCGCGTTCCCCTGCGAAGGGGCGCCTTGGTGTGTCGCTGGTCAGGGTGGTTGGTTCCTTCATGTCAGGGAATGGCGCGATATGACCTCACGAGTGCGGCGGAACGCCGTCATCGGACCGGTGCCGCATCGGCTTGGTCGGTACAGCGACCGACAGCGCACAGGCGCACGAAGTGGCTCGGCGGAATCCCGAGGCAAGCCCTGGCATCGGTGGACTCCGGTCCGAGCGTGGAACACACATGTCAACACTTTCCTGGAGGCCCTGTGGTAATGGCGGACACCCCGGCCGTGCAGCCGTCCGAAGAGGTGCTCATCAGCGTCGTCCTCCCCGTCTACCGGGTGCAGGAGTATCTGCCGGAGTGCCTCGACTCGATCCTCGGGGCCTCGCAGTCCTTTCGAGGTGTCGAGGTCGTGGCCGTGGACGACTGTTCCCCTGACGACAGCGGTGCCCTTCTCGACGCGTACGCGGCCCAGGACCAGCGGCTGCGCGTGGTCCACCTGCCGCAGAACGTCGGCCTCGGCCGAGCGCGTAGCGAGGGCCTGGCCCAGGCCAAGGGGGACTACGTGTGGTTCGTCGACAGCGACGACCGGCTGACCGACGGAGCGCTCGCCGCGGTCGCTGCGCGGCTGCGGCGGACCGAGCCTGACGTACTTCTCGTCGACCACGCCCTCGTCGCCCCGGACGGAGCCGTGGAGCGCAATGTGCGTGCGCATCAGTTCCGGGGCGCGCCCGAGACGTTCACGCTCGCAGAGCGCCCCGGCACCCTGGACCTCATCATGACCGCGTGGAGCAGGGTGCTGCGCAGAGAGTTCCTGCTCGGCCTGGACCTGGAGTTCGGGCACGGGTACTACGAGGACATCTCCGTCACCTACCCCGTCCTGCTCGCTGCGCGCCGGCTCAGCATGCTCGACCGTGTCTGCTACCATTACCGGCGCGGGCGTGAGGGAGCGATCACCAACACCTCCAGCCCGAAGCACTTCGATCTTTTCGGCCAGTACGAGCGGATCTTCGCCTTCATCGACCGCGAGGCCGAGACCGCCGAGCCCTTCCGCAGGGCCGTGTTCGACCGGACCGTACGCCATGCGACGACGGTGCTCGGCACCCCCGGACTCGTGCCGGAGAACATGCGGCGCGACTTCTTCCGGAAGACCTCGGAACACTTCCGGAGATTCCGGCCGAACGACTACTTTCACCCGTCCGGGCTGCGTGGCCTGCAGTACCGGCTGGTGGAGCGGGGTGCCTATCCCGCGTACGCGGCCATGGAACCGGTGAACCGGCTCCGCCTCGCACTTCGTACCGCCCTCGGCCGGGCGCGCCGTGCGGCACGCCGGGCACCCCGACTCGCGGCAACGGCCGTGCGGCGGGCCTACTACCGTGCCTGCCTGGTGCTTCCCGTCGATGACAGGCTCGCCGTCTACGCCGCCTACTGGAGCCGTGGTTACGCCTGCAACCCGGCGGCCGTCTTCGAGAAGGCCCGCGAACTCACGCCCGCCATCCGCGGCGTGTGGGTGGTCGCCAAGGACAGAACGGGGTCCATTCCACCGGGAGTCGACTACGTCGTGGACGGATCGGCACGGTGTCTGCGCACGATGGCGCGGGCCAAATATCTGGTCAACAACGTCAACTTCCCTTATGAGCTGCCCAAGCGACGGGGCGCGGTGCTGGTGCAGACACAGCACGGCACCCCCCTGAAGAAGATGGGGACCGACCTGCGGGACCACCCCGCTGCCGCACGCGGCATGAACTTCGACCGGCTGGTGGAGCAGTGCCGGCGATGGGACTTCCTGGTCTCGCCGAACCCGCACACCACCGAGGTGTTCACCAGGGTCTACCCCGGCGGCTACGAGGTACTCGAAACGGGCTATCCGCGCGTCGACCGGCTCGTCAACGCCTCGCTCGACCAGGCGCACCGCGTCCGGGACGAACTGGGCATCGCCCCCGGGCAGACCGCCGTCCTCTATGCGCCCACCCACCGAGACCACGAGGACCGCACGTCGGCTCTGCTCGACGTGCGGCGGTTCGCCGACGAACTCGGTGACGACCACGTCCTACTCGTGCGCGCGCACTACTTCGACACCCCTCAGACCGCCCCGTCGCAGGGCGTCGTGGACGTTTCGTCCCACCCGTCGATCGAAGACCTGTGCGTCGCTGCCGACGTGCTGATCACCGACTACTCCTCAGTGATGTTCGACTACGCCGCGCTGGACAGGCCGATCGTGATCTACGCACCCGACTGGGAGACGTACCGTCGCGCACGGGGCGTCTACCTCGACCTCCTCGCCGAGGCGCCCGGAGCGGTCGCCACCACTCAGGAGCAACTTGCCGAGATCTTCCTGAGTGGCGAGTACACGGGGCCGCACGTGGCCGAGCAGCGCTCCGGATTCCGGGCACGCTTCTGCCCCTATGACGATGGACACGCGGCCGAACGCGTCGTACGCAGCGTCTTCCTGCCGGAGCCGGCCAACAGCAACGGGACGGCGACGACAGGAAGTTGACATCGTCGCCGCTCAACTCCGGGCGCGGCGGTTGATGCGTCCCGCGACAACACGGCGCATCCCGGAGAGGCCGTCCGCGACGCGCACGGCGAGACAGCCACTGTTGGTGGCGTACGGCTGGAGCAGCAGCACCCGTCCCCGACGGCCCATCCGTACCAGCCGCTTGAGGCCGGATCCCGCACGAAGCGGCCTTGTGGCCGACTCGCCGTCCCGGAAGGTCAGGGTCACCCAGGCATCCCAGGTGGTGATCGTGCCGCCCTCACAGAGCGCCGCCGCGTCGGCGGTGACGACGGCACGCCAGCCGGGTCCGCCCGACTCGGCCTCCCACGCCGCCTCGTACCGGTGCGTCGCGCCCGTCACCCGGTGCCGCAACTCGACGGTCGCCTGCTCCGGGCCGGCGTGCGCGGTCCTGCCGTAGAGGTCGGCCAGCCGCAGTTCGAGCACGAGCCGACGCCCCGTGCCCACGTTCCCGAGGACGTACAAGGGCAGCAGTGCGACCGGCGCGTCGGCGAGACCGTCGAGCACGATCTCGCCCGTTCCCTCGGACGGTGAACCCGCCTCGTCCCACAGCGGTCGCCGCGCGTCACCGGCGTACGGCGGGGTGAGCCGGGGCGGGTTGGCCGCCAACTCGGCCAGCCGCCGGACGTCCGCGGCACTTCGCTCGCGTCCGAGCAGCACCTCGGCGCGCCATCGGGCAGCGAGAGTGGCCCGGCGTACGGCCTCCGCCTCGAAGGTGCCCACGTGTTCGCGGGTGATCCGCCACCAGGCATCCTGGTACTCCTGCGTGCGCTGCGGCAGTTCGCTCAGGTAAACAGCGAGATCGAACTCGAGGAATTTCGTCTGCGCGGCGATCAGCAGCTCCTGGTCGCCGCTGTCCCGCACGATTTCCAACACCTGCTGATGGGCGGTGACGCGGTCCTGCCAGTTCTGGATCCGGTCCCGGCGGAGCGAGATCGAAGCCTGTCCGGTGCCGTAGCGCACATGCCAGATGTAGACGGTTTCGGGCGTGACGGCGAAGCGCGGACCGGCCGCGTAGACACGCGCGGTGAACACGAAGTCCTCGTAGTGCGCGGCGCCGTCGGGGAAACGGATCCGCCGGGACACCAGGAAGTCACGGCGATAGATCTTGTTCACCGACAGTGTGTCCCACAGCGTCTGCGGGCGCCCGGCCACCCCGTCGTGCACCGACTCCGTCGTGAACAACTGTTCCTGCCAGGGGATTTCACGCCCACCGGGCAGCTCGCGCCGAACGCACAGGCCCGCCGCCACGTCTGCGTCATTCCGGAGCGCGACAGCGAGAAGCGTGTCCACAGCCTTCGGCGCAAGCACGTCGTCGCTGTCGAGGAACACGAGCCACGGGTGGCGGGCCGCGTCGATACCGTCGTTGCGGGGGGTGCCACAGCCGCCGCTGTTGACCGCACGGCGTACGACGTGCACGCGCGGCTCGGAGGCCGCGAGCCGCCCGAGTACCAGAGGCGTGTCGTCGGTGGAAGCATCGTCCACGACGACGACCTCGCCGACCGCATCGCCCTGTGCGAGAGCCGAGGCCACGGCCTCCGCGACGTGCTCCGCGTCGTTGTAGGCGATGACCACCACCGTAACCGCCCCGTCGTTCGCGCTGGACAACTTTGCTCCCATTCGTGCGATCGTGACAGGCGCTCTCAGCCCTTGACGGGGAGAGGACCCGTGGGCGGGGCCCGATGAACTCCTACATTATGTAGGACCAGGTAGCGCCGTGGCCGGGAAGGTTCGCCGGCTGTGCGGGCCGCGCTCGCTCTGTCGCTGAATACCGCGCTGGAGGACTGCGAGAGCGGCTGCCGGCACCGGCACGAGCGCGTGAGCCGGGTTGACCGATGAGCGCGACGAGCATGGCGGTCGTCCGGCGGTCCGTGTGATGCGCGGCGGGTCCAGCGACGAGGCACAAGATCGAGATCGTAAGAAGGTGGGGGCACCTCCCCTGAGCCTGTGGCGGCCCAAGACGGGGTCGCCTGAACGATTCCCCCGTACTCGTCCGGGCAACAACTTGCTCGTGTATGGGCAGTAGGGCCATGGACGGTGACCGGACGTTCCCCTGACACTTCGCCACTTGGGCCGGCCTTGCGCGAAGCAGCATTACTGAGCTGGCCGCGTCGATCGGATGGCGTCCCGTTTCCCGCACGAGTCCGTACACTCACGGCAGGCTCGGCGAAGGCGTAACGCGGCGTCGAGACGCTCTGGCACTCCGGTGGCAATGCGTCCTCGGTCACGCCGGGCCCGCGGTGCGGGACCAGCGGCACCGCATGGCCTGCGACCTGAGTGGTCGCCGGTACGGCCCCGGGCCGCGCGGAGCATGGAGAAGTTCACCTGATCGCGCCACGGACCGCCGCGCGACTGACCACAGCGCCACTGCGCGGAGCGCAGCACGCCCTCCCTGACGAAGCCCGCCTTCTCCAACGCACCCTGCTCGGCGAGGTTGGCGCTGTCCGTCCAGGCCTGGAGCCGTTCGGCCCTGGTTGGTCGAGGAGGTACTCGGCCGGCACAGGGCCGATCGCCAGGGGCCAGCAGGTGGAGGCGGCGGGCCGCCGTCAGGCGCTGGCGAACCACTCGACCCGGCCCACCGTCCGGCCCGCTGCCGCGACGGAGAGCACGCCGCTGTCGGGGCCGAGCAGACCGGTCTCGGCGAACTACCGGCGTAGGCCAGCCGGTGAACCGAAGCCGAACCACTGGGACTGGCCGGTCTCCTCCGGCCCGTTGAACTCGCGCTCGAACAGGTCGAGATCGTCGGCGATCACCGGGCGCGGCGTGATCTCATCGGACATGGAACGATTCCTGGTTCTCTCGCCCCTAGGGCCTGTTGTGAAAGTGCCGACGGCCGGACGAGGTAATGCCCAGGTCCGGCCCGTCCGCCCGTCTCTACAGGTCGAGCTGATACTGCAGTGTCGTGTGCGTGGGCAGGTAGCCGAGGCTGTCGCTGATGTGTCTCATGTGCGTGTTGCTGTCGGCGGTGTCGGTCAGGAGGCCGCCGAGGTCCGGGTAGTGCCCGTGGGCTTGTCGGATCGACTCGGCCTTCATCCAGCGGCCGAGGCCGTGTCCGCGGTGCTCGGGCAGCACGCCGGTGCCGTAGTGCTGGGCGTCGCCTGTGCCGCTGCCGGGGACGACGAGTTCGGTGAACCCGGCGATCGAGCCGTCGGAGGTGTCGATGGCGACGACGGTGTGCAGGTGGTCGCCGCGCTGTTCGACGGCCTTCGCCGCGGCCCGGACCCGGTCCACGTCCCAGGTCGTGGTGCCGTGGTCGGTGTCCTCCATGGGCATGTCGTCCATGGCGCGACGTGAGTCGGCGAAAGTCTGGGCGAGATCGTCGGGGACGGTTCCCTGCCAGGACGCCAGCCGGTAGCCGGGATGCGGACGCTCAACGATCTCGGTGAGGGAGGGCATCTCCACGTCGGCCAGGGGCAGGCGGGAGTACCTCAGGGTGAGGACTTTGCGGAAGCCGCGGGCTGGCAGGAAGTGGTCGCCGGGCGTTCCGGCCTGAGCCTGTGCGACGACACAGCGCCGGGTGTTGTCCCGGGCGGCGGCCACGGCCGTGTCGAGGAGCCGGGAGCCGACGCCCTTGAGGCGCTCCACGGGATGGACGTGGAGGGCCAGTTCGGCCAGGTGCGCTTGTCCGCCATCGAACAGGCGTAGAAAGGCCGTCCCGACGGGGATGGAATCGGCGTCGGACGCCAGCCATGCAAGGCGTCGGCTGTGCGCCCCGTGAGCGGGGTCGGTCAGTGGGGTGATGCGGAGCGACAAGGTGTCTCCGTCGTGAGGAGGTGGCAAAGGTCAGTACGCGGGCTCAACTGCTGGGCACTCCTGCGCATGTGCTCCACACCTCCTCGTCGACAGCGCCGGTCCGGATCAACATGGACGGCTGGGAGAACGTAGCTGGTCTATCGGCTCCTCGGCAAAGGGTTAACTGAAGGCTGCTGCGGCCGCGGGGTCGCAGCCACCCATTGATTGCCGCGACCAGCACGGTTGCCTCGTAGCGGACGGCGAGTTTGTCGTATCTCGTGGCCATGGCCCGGTGGCGCGTGAGGCGATTGGTCCCGCATTCGACCGCGTGCCGCTCGCGGTAGTCGGCCTTGTCGAACGTCGGCGGCCGGCCGCCGCGGGAGCCGAGCTTCTTGCGGTTGCGAACCTGGTCCTTCTTCTCCGGGATCGTGCACCGGATCCCACGTCGGCGCAGGTAGGCGCGGTTCTTGCGGGAGGCGTACGCCTAATAGGCACTGTGGATTGGCAGTTGTCGGTCCTGGCAGGGGCCGGGCGAGACGTCTGGACTGTATGCAGCGCCTGGGAGTGCTTCGACAAGAGGGACGCATGCACGGCCTCTGCCGATTCGAGCTCGGCGGCCAGACCGTGCCGTGGTTCGAGCCGTTCCCAGGAACACCTCCCGATCAGCCGGAGCCGTGCAGCTCTTCACGAGAGCGAGGACCCTGGACACCGCTGGGGCCACGGACGGCTGATGGGGTGGTGCGCCCACGAGCGCTTCCATTAGGTCGCCGGGTGGTCCTGCCATGGCTCGACACGGACGGACAGGGAAGGCCCGAAAGGAGTGCGCGGTGGACGTGACCTGCGGAATCGACTGGGCTGAGGATCACCACGACGTCGCCGTGGTCGACCAAGACGCCCGACTGCTCGGAAAGCTCAGGATCGGCGACGACGCAGCGGGCTTCCAGGACCTGCTCCGGTTGCTCGCCGACCACGGTGACAGCCCGGACAAACCCATCCCGATCGCGATCGAGACATCTCGCGGACTCCTCGTGGCCTGTCTGCGGGCTTCTGGCCGCCGGGTGTACGCGATCAACCCGATGGCTGTCGCACGCTACCGCGACCGGCACGTCGTCTCCGGCAAGAAGTCCGACCATCAGGACGCCGTTGTCCTGGCGAACATCCTGCGGACCGACGCCGAGCTGCACAGGCCGCTGCCGGACGACTCTGACCTGGCCAGGGTGATTGCCGTCCTTGCCAGGGCCCAGCAGGACGCTGTCTGGGACCGCACCCGGGCCCACAACCGACTCCGATCGCATCTGCGCGAGTACTACCCGGCGATCCTCGAAGCGTTCGCCGACAAGAGGGAACAGCTGCTGGCGCGTGAAGCCCGCGCGATCCTGGCGATCGCACCCACTCCGGCCGAGGCCGCCCGGCTCACCCGGAGCAGGCTCACAGCCGCCGTCACACGGGCCGGCCGTCAACGTCGGATCGAGACCGAGACCGAGAGACTCCTCGAAGTGCTCCGTCGCCCCTGGCTTCGCCAGCCGTCCCTGGTCGAGAAGGCGATGGGGCAGCAGACACGCGCACTGCTCGCACAGCTCGAGACGGCCTGCCGGGCCTGTGACGAGCTGGCACACGACACCGAAGAACTCTTTCTGCAGCATCCCGACGCGGAGATCATCACGAGCTTCCCCGGACTTGCCGTGCTCACCGGTGCCCGGATACTGGCGGAGATCGGAGACGACCGCACCCGGTTCGCCACGGCCCGAGACCTGAAGGCCTACGCCGGAAGGGCCCCCGTGACGAGGGAATCCGGCAAGAGCCGTCGCGTCAGCCACCGCCGAGTCAAGAACAGCCGCTTGGCCGCGGCCGGCCGGCACTGGGCGTTCGCCGCACTCACCGCTTCACTCGGAGCCCACTCTCACTACAACCGCCGGCGGGAAGCCGGCGACCGCTACCACGCGGCCCTCCGCAACCTCTTCAACCGCCTGATCGGCCAACTTCATCACTGCCTGACCACCCGCCAGAAATTCGACGAGGCAGTCGCCTTCGCCCCGCCGACACTGCCATCACTCGCAACAGCTGCTTGACCCCATAGCCGCATGGGGTGTCTTGTCGGCACGCACGCTGCCCGGCCGCTTGCGGGGACGCCCCGGTCCCTGCCGTGGCACCCGGATGTTCTCCAGGACCGGTTGGAACTGCGGGGAATCCCCACGCTGCCCGGCCGTGATCACAATCGGCAGGGGCTTCTGCCCCTGCTCGACCGCGAGATGGGCCTTGGTGGTCAGCCCGCCTCGCGAGCGACCGAGACCGTGGTCGCCCGGCTCGACCTCCACGCCGCTGGGCGGCTCCTTGTGAAGATCCCCCTTTTGACCGCTCCGGCGGCGTGCTGGTGAGCGCGGCAGATCGTCGAGTCGACACTGACATCCCAGGTGATCAGGTTCCTCGCGTCCGCCTGGGCCGGTAGGTCGGTGAAGACTCGCTTCCACGTGCCGTCGCTGGCGGCGCCGGAACAGGACGTAGACCCGATGCCACGGCCCGTACCGCTCGGGCACATCCCGCCAGGGCGTCCCGGTCCGGGTCCGCCACCGTATGCCGTCGATCAGCTGTCGCCTCGGCCATATCGGCGGCCGGCCAGGCTTCGTGCCCTTCGGCGACAACGGCTCCAGCCTGGCCCACTGTTCGTCCGTCAGATCTCCACGCGCCACAGCGCGTGATCATTCCACGACCAAGATCGACTTTCGCAACACGCCAGGACTCGACCTCGTACGGCCGGCGTGGGCATGGCGTCTGACTCGTCCACACGCCGAGCCGCCCCGGGCCGGATGCCCCGTGACGAGCGCCGGGACGATCCGCCGTGCACCGGGCTCGGTGGCTGCGAAGGGCGACTCGACCCGGCAGGTCTGTACGACCACATCTCGCGGCGATCCGGACGGCGGCTGAGACGCGCCGCTCCTGGTGTCCGGTGTCATTCGATAGTTGGCGTTGCCAACGGATGGCCGCCCAGGCGACCGACGGCAACGGGAGGCAACGATGGGCAAAGTGATCCTCGTCCACGGCTTCTGGCACGGAAGCTGGTGCTGGAGCCGCGTGGTACAGCAGCTCGCCGCACGCGGCGTGACGTCCGTGGCCGTAGACCTCGAAGGGCACGCACTGAACGGCAGGTAAACCAGCGCGTGGTGGGACCGCCCGTTCGATCCCGCTGCTTTCGCTGGCGTTACGGCGTCCTCGGCCGGAGCGATGCTCGTCGAACAGATCAGGACGATCGCTGGCGGCGAGCCCTGCGTCGTGGTGGCGCACGGTCAGGGCGGCACCGTCGCCACCGCCGCCGAGCTGGCCCCGCACCTGTTCGCTCATCTGGTGTACGTGGCCGCGTGCGGCCCCGTTTCCGGTCTGCCCTCCGCAGCTTACAGTTCGGTCCCTGAGGATCAGGGCGAGCTGGTGCTCCGCCTGCTGAGGGGCGACCCGACCGGTGTTGGGGCTGTCCGCATCAACCCCGGCGACCGCGACGGCCACGCCGCGATCCACGAGACCTTGTACGGCGACGTGGACGAGACCGCGGCTACGGTGGCGATCAGCCTGCTCAGCGCCGACCGTCCGCTCGGCATTCCCGCCGAGGCCTTCACCATGACGGCCGGCCGGTATGGTGCCGTGCCCCACACCTACGTGGTCTGCACGAAGGACAACACGATCCCGGTAGCGCTGCAGCGTCGCTTCGTACGCGAGATCGACGCCGTGTCCAGCGCACCGACCACGGTCCTCGAACTCGACAGCTCCCACTCGCCGTACCTGTCGCAGCCGGCCGCCCTCGCGACCGCGATCGCCGGACTGCGCGGGCGTGCCTGATACGTGATCGTGTGGCAGGCCGAGGTGGGGTGACAGACGCGCATGGGAGTGGATCGCGATGACCGGCCGTTCGCTCTGTGTCGCTCCGGGCTGGTCGTCAGGCTTGCACGGTTGGGCGGACCACGATTTCGTTGACGTCGATGCCGTCGGGCTGCTCGATCGCGTAGCCGATGGCTGAGGCGATGGCGGAGGGCGGCATGGCGATCTCGTCGCGCTGCCGGGCGAGCGCCGCTGCCGTCTCGGGGCTCCCTCCCTTGCCGACGCCCTCCGTGTCGGTGAAGCCTGGCGAAACGAGGGTGACGCGCAGGTCGGGGCCGGACTCCTGGCGCAGCCCTTCGGTCAGCACCTTCACCGCCGTCTTGGTGGCCGCGTAAACGGCCATGGGGGACTTCACCAGGTAGGCCGCGGTGGAGGCTACGTTGACGAACTGCCCGCAGCGCTGCTGCCGGAAGATGGGCAGCGCGGCCCCGATGCCGTTCAGCAGGCCAGTGATGTGGGTGGCGACCATGGCGTCCCAGTCGTCCTGGCGTAGCTCGTCGAAGGGCGAGACCGCCATCGTGCCGGCGTTGGAGACCAGGACGTCGAGTCGGCCGAAGCGGTCGAGTGCCGCATCGGTCAGGCGCTTGAGGTCTTCGCGGCGCGTGACGTCGACGACGACCCCGATGGCCGACCCACCCTGCGCTGTGATGCGGTCCACCACTGCGTTCAGCCGGTCCTCCCGCCGGGCTCCGAGTACCAGGCGGGCCCCTTGCTCGGCGAGATGGATCGCCGTTGCCTCTCCGATGCCGCTGCTGGCGCCCGTGAGCGCGACGACTTTGTCCTTGATGCCTGACATGACCAGCCCTTTCGCGAGGTGTGCAGGTCTGTGATTCATCTACAGTGGAACTGGGGGAGCCCCCAGTTAGCCAGGCTAAGTGGGGGCGCCTCCGTTTAGCAAGCTGGGGAGCCTGAGAAGGGATGGCGAGGGCTGATGGTCGAGGGAGCGCAACGGCCGTTGCGAGCTGACGCACGGCGTAACCGGGAGAAGATCCTCACGGCAGCGGTGCGCGTTTTCGCAGCAGAGGGTCTCGATGCCCACTTGGAGCGCATCGCCAAGGAGGCGGGGGTGGGAAGTGCCACGCTGTACCGCAACTTCCCCACCCGCGAAGCGCTGGTCGAGGCCGTCTACCGCCACGAGGTAGCCCAACTGTGCGACGCAGTGCCCAACCTGCTGGCAACAAAGCCGGCCTTCGAGGCCCTTCGTGCCTGGACGCGTCTCTTCCTGGACTACGTGACGGCCAAGTACGGCATGATCGAGGCCCTGCGCGCCATTGCCGCCACGGGGAACAATCCGTACGGCCACAGCCGGGAAATGATCCACGCCGCCGTGAGCACTCTCATGGACGCGTGCGCGGCCGCTGGGAAGATCCGCACCGACATCAGCCCCACCGATTTCGGCGCCGCCCTCGAAGGCATTGCCCTCACCTCGGCGAGCCCCGAACGACGGCAGCAGGCAGAGCGTCTGCTCGACCTGACCCTGGACGGGTTGAAGACCCGTCCATGAGGGTCGTCTCGAAACACAGCGGCATCCCGGTCCCGCAGAACTTCGTACGGTTGATTTCGGACGGCGTCCCGCGTCCCCGCAAAGCCTTCTGCCTTACCGAAGGTCGTGCCGACGACCATCGGTCGGCCTGGAGCGACGACGAGGAGGGCAGAACCTGTGGCCGTCTCATCCGAGGACGTGGCCCGCGCCCACGGTCTGGATCCCGCACGGCTGGTCCTGGATGCTGCCATGCCGACGTGGAACGCGGCCGTGTCGTCGCGGGCGGCCTGCGTCGTCCGGTGCCTGACCACCGCTGACGTCCGGGCCGCCGTCCGGATCGCCCGCGAGCTCGGGCTGCCACTGTCGGTGTTCAGTGGGGGCAACGACTGGCTCGGCCGGGCCGTACACGACCGTGGCCTGGTCATCGACGTCTCGGCGATGACCACGATCGAGGTTGATGTCGGGGCGCGGACCGCCCGGATCGGCGGCGGTGTCCGTTCGGACGTGCTGGCCCGGGAGACCGAGTCGCACGGCCTGGCGCCGGTGACCGGCACGGTCGGGCTGGTGCACATGCTCGGCTTGAGCCTGGGTGGTGGCTACGGCCCACTCGAAGGGCGGTTCGGGCTGGCCTGCGACAACCTCGTCTCCGCCGAACTCGTCACCGCCGACGGGTCCGTACGCACCGTCGACGCGGAGCACGACCCGGACCTGCTCTGGGCCTGCGCGGCGGTGGCGGCAACTTCGGGGTCGTCACCAGCGCGGTCCTGCGGCTGCACCGCATCGGCCCGGTCTGCAGCGGGATGGTGGTCTACCCGTGGTCGCAGGCGGAACCGGTCCTGACCCGGCTCGACCCGCTGCTCACCTCGGCCCCCGACGAACTCAGCGTGCAGACGATCATCGCGAGCGGACCCGACGGAGCCCCGTTCGTGGCGCTCATGCCGACCTGGAGCGGCGCCCCCCGGCGGGGCCCCGAGGCCACGGCCGCGGTGAGCGCTCTGGGTGACCCCATCTCCTCGCAGATCGGACCGACCGCCTGGCACGCGATGATCGCCGGGGTGGCGCAGTCGTTCCCGGCGGGGCGGCACGCGCACTTCCGAACCCGCAACGCCGCGTCCTTCACCTCGCGGGTGGTCCACAGCCTGGTCGAGGCCGGCTCCTCCCGGACCTCCCCCCTGTCGGCGCTGTCGATCCACCCCTTCCACGGCGCGGCGACCCGGGTCCCCGTCACCGAGTCGGCCTTCGGTGAGCGACGACCTCACCAGATGATCGAGATCGTCGGCATCTGGGAAGCCGGTGCCCCCTCGGACGCCCCATGGGTGGACCGGGTGCACGCCTCGCTCGCCGATGACGCCATGCCCGGGGGATACCCGAACCTGCTCGGCCCCGACGACGTCGACCAGGTCCGCGACGCCTACGGGGCAGGTGCCGGGCGGCTGTTGGCGGTCAAGTCCCGGTTCGACCCCGACCACGTCTTCACCGCCACCCCGCTCCCCGCGCCGGGCCGGGCCGCTGAGCGTCCGATCCTCGCCGTGGCCGGCCGGACGGCGCAGTTCACAGGGTCGCCGCAGTCCCTCCAACTCCTCGTCCGTGAACACCAGGACCACCCCCAGCACCCTCCACCAGAGCCGGAAAACGCCGGTCAGGCAGCTTACTCAGCCCTATCCGCCCGAAAGTTCCCGGATACTACGGTGCCCTCCCAGTGCTGTTCCGCAGAAGTGCGTGAGGGTCTCGGGAAGGCGAGTCTGGTTGGGTCGGGTTGTCACGTGAAAGAGAAGTGGGCTGCGGCCTCGGCCGGCGTGGCCCCTTGCTGGCGTCCGGGGACGTCGTGGACGGCGTTCGCGCCCTCGGCGTGCAGTTGGTCAGCCCCGGCGTGTCGGGCCATGACTGCGGCGTAGGCACGGACGTCTGCTGCGGTGATGTCAGTACGGCCCTGCTCGGCGTGCTGCTGAAGGAGAGCGCCGAGGTCCGGGGCGAATCGCAGAATGGTCGCCGAGGCATTGAAGCGCATGGCGATGGCGATGAGTCGGGCGCGCGCCTGTGGGGTGACGTTCGTGGACTCGGCGACTGCTGTTTGTCCGGCGGCGAGCCGGGCGACGACCCTGCGGTCACGTTCCTCGAAGATCCGCGCGTCCGCGGCGTCGGGGTCCGCCTCGGTGGGCGAGGTGCCGAAAAGCGCTGCGCGGATCTCGTCGCTGGAGACCACGGCGTCCTCGTCGATCTGCCCACGCGCGATCAGTGCCCGCACGAAGCTGGTCTTGCCGGAAGCCGGAGGGCCGACGAGGAGCACGAGTCCCGCCGGCACGCGGGTCGGTCCGGAGCCGCCCGGCGCGTGGGCTTTGAGGTACGCGTGGGCTTTGAGGTAGAGACCGCCCACGCAGTCCAGGGCCTCTTCCGCCGAGCCTGCAGGCAGGCCGCTGGGCAGGATGTCGTCCCGGTAGCTGTCGTTGCCGGGCTGGTAGAGAGCGAAGCCCCAGGTGTGCAGGGCACCGGTGAAGCGCAGGCGACACAGCCGCAGTCGCTCGCCGTCCTTCAGCTCGCCGTCCACGTAGGCGAAGCCTGCTCGGAAGCGGACGTGGACCCGGGCCAGCTGCGGCCAGCGCTCGGCGGCGTGGGCGTTCAGCCGTTGCCGCACGTGGTGTTGCATGGACTCGGGCGGGTTCTTCGGCACGGCTCCATCCTGCCGAACCGGGCCGCATCCTCGCCATGATCACTGGTTGTGACGGCGGAATCGGGGCGAGAGACGGCGGTGGCCGTGGCACTGAACGGGTAGTCACGCGAGCTGCTGCAACGGGCCACCTCCGCGGCGAAATCGCGGGTCCGGCAGGTACTTTGGGCCCGGATCATGTCGACCGCGGCCGACGGATCGGACAACGCAGCCATCGCTGATGGAGATCCATGGAAACGGCTCTGGCCGCAGTTCGGACATCACGGTGATGATCGCAGACTGGTCATGGCTGGGGGGAGATTCCGCCCCGGGAGCGGCTTCCGGGGCTGAGGAGCGCCTGGTAGGCCGACGAGACTTCTGGGCCGGGCAGCGGTGGAATCCGTCCGCGACCGCGTTGATCCTCTGGTGCGGGCCGAGTTGGACACGTTGTTGCTCGGGTTGATCTGGGTCGGGCTGGACGGTGAGGCGCAGCACACGGATCCGGGCTTCATCGGCGACGACCCCAGTGTGTATGGGCTGCTGCTCGCACGGTCACCAGACGGCGTGCGGGAACTGGCCGCGCTCCAGTGCGAGCACGGCGGGCCCCTGTTCGTCCTGGTGGCGAAGTGGGGCCATGTCCTCACCGAAGTCGGCCGACGAGGCGGGGGCATCATGGGGCTGGGCGAGTAGAGCAAGGCCGTTTCAACGAGTCCCATCAAGGGTGCACCACCCGCTCGAGAACCGGACTGTGATCGACCTGGGTTGGCGTTCGCCGAGCGTCCTGCACCTCCTTGGACACACGCCCGGCTGCATCGCTTTCCAGGTTCAGGGCACCAGGATGACCTTGCCGAACTTGCCCGTACCGGCCAGGCGCTCGTAGGCGTCGGTGAACCGATCCAGAGGATAGGCCGTGTCGACGGGTACGTGCAGCCTTGCCTGGGCCAACAGCGGCGTCACGTACGTGCGCACGGTGGCGGCGAGGATCGCCTTCTCCGCGTGCGATCGCCCGCGGATGGTCGTGCCGATCAGCTGGGCCCGTGCGAGCATGAGGTCGAACATCCGAAGCGGCGCCGTTGTGCCGGCCTGGACGCCGACGACGAGGACCTTGCCCCGGTTTCGGAGCAGAGCTACTCGCTGCAGGCAGTCCTCGCCGCCGACCAGTTCCACGATGACGTCGTACGGCGCGTACGCGGATTCCTCGTCGGGGGTGACGACGTCCACCCGGCCGTCGGGGATGAGTGCCTTCACCCGGCTGTGGAGTTCGGGGCGTCGTACGCTGGCCACGGTATGCGCCCCGCAGACCGTGGCGACCTGCACCATGGCCGTGCCCACCCCGCCTGCCGCGCCGTTGACCAGTACTCGGTCGCCGGCTCGGATCCCGGCCTGGGTGACCAGGGCGTCCCAGGCAGTGGTGAACGCTTCCGGGAAACCGGCGGCCTCCTCCCATGACAGGTGCTCAGGCACCGGCAGGAGAAGGTCTGCGGGGATCGCGATCCGCTCGGCGTGGCCGCCGCCGCCGACCAGCGCCATCACCCGATCTCCCGGCGCGACCTCCACCACACCCGGGCCGACTTGCTCAACCTCGCCGGCGACTTCCAGGCCGGGTACGTCGGCCGGCCAGCCCGGTGGCGCCGGGTAGTCCCCCCGTGCCTGTTGCAGGTCAGCGGCGTTGAGGCCGGCAGCCTGAACCCGGACCACCACAGCCCCCGGCCCCGCGACCGGCTCTGGACGCCGCCTCAGCTGGAATGTCCCCTGAGCATCGATCACTACGGTTCGCATGTTCCTGCATCCCTGTATGTGCTGACCGTTCACGGGGCTGTCGTCCAGTTGGCCGCCGGTCGGAGACGGCTACTGTTCCAACCACGCTCCGTCGCGCATGATGACTCTTCCGCGAAGCTCTGGCTCGCCGCGCCAGGCGCGCACAGTCTTCGGCGCCATGCGAATGTACAGAAAGGAACCCTCCTCTCCGCGCGGGTCCCATCCGAACTTGGCGGCGAACGCTTCCGCTGCGTCTCCGGGCACGTCCTGGGCCGGGAAGCACTCCGCCTCACCCTGGAGAAGCACCACGTCGAAGGTATCCGGCAGCGCCAGGCGCACGCGCGGCTCTTCGCTGACGTTCCGTGCGGTCACGGAGGTGGCACTGGTGCACATCCACACCGCGCGTCCATCCCACAAGAACCACAGCGGCACCTGATGTGGCCCGTGATCAGGATGAGACGTCGACATCCATACTTCCCGCTCGGCGACAAGCCGTTCAACCGTGTCGCGCCGACGCTCCGCCGTCTGGCGACGAACCTTCCCCGTGGTGTTCATGAGTGCTGACGCTACCCAGCATGCCCACCGCGCGCATGAGGCCAGGGACCTACTTCCAACGAACGACGATCTCCTCGGCCTACGGCTCGGCGGCGGCCGACTGGATTGTGCTCAGCGAAGCCGACGGACGCCGGGTCAGGTGTCGATGCTGCTTGTGGAGCTTCTTCTGGCTCCGCTCGGCCACCAGGAGGCGGTGGCCGCCGGCGTTGATGACGAGCTTGAAGCGGGCGCACTGGGTGCGCATCGTGTCGGCGGTGTTGACGACGCTGCGTAGGCCGATTCGGTCCAGCGGTAGGGCGGAGGCTGAGAACTCGTCGCCCTTGCGGCGCCCATGCACTGGGCGATGACGGTCTGGCAGGCGTGGAGCGCGGTGATGAGCCGGTGGACGGCCGTGCCGCCGGTGCGGGAGCCGCGCACAATCTTGCTGTCGACAGCCGGGCCGACCAGAGTGTCATCGGCTATGTCGATCGGGCCGGTGGCGTACCGGGCAAGCCAGGCGCCCACGCTGTCCTTGAGCGCGCCGCCGCTCAGAGGGGCGAGCAGTCGCCTCCGAAGCGGGCGATGGCGGCCAGGGTCGTGGCTCGCAGCGCCGTCGCAGGACACCGATCACGGCGGATGAGACGCGAAGTCGGCGACTGACGATCGAGGCGCCGTGGGCCAAGCGCCTCGATCGGATGACAGGCGTGTGCAACCAGCCCCAGCGCTGCGGCGCACTCCATCGCCCACTGGCCGGACGGTGCCCGGCACGGCTTCGGCTTCTCCTCCTCGACCGTGGGCTCGGCCCCGCCTTCGAGGGGAGAGAACACGACGGGACACGTCGCCGTCGTGGCTATCGCTGGCCGAGCACCACCAGCCGGTGTAACGTCGTGATCAGCAGTCGTGGTTCCGAAGTCCCGTTCGCCCGTGATCGCAATCGCGGGCGTTTTTGCTGTTCAACGCCTCTCCGGACCAGGGCGATCACCTCCGGGTCCCGCACGGTGCGGGACCTGTCACGAGTCCCCTCGAAGGAGACAGACACATGGCCAAGGGCACTGTGAAGTGGTTCAACTCGGAAAAGGGCTTCGGCTTCATCGAGCAGGACGGCGGCGGCCCGGACGTCTTCGCCCACTACTCGAACATCGCCGCCCAGGGCTTCCGTGAGCTTCAGGAAGGCCAGCAGGTCGAGTTCGACGTCACGCAGGGCCAGAAGGGCCCGCAGGCGGAGAACATCCGCGCCCTGTAACGCCAGACATGAAGAAGGCCCCAGCCGGGATGCGCCCACCGGCTGGGGCCCTTCTCGGTCCTGCCCGCCCCGACGGAGCCCGCGCCGCCGGTTATGGCGGCGTTGCCGGTGCGCCGGTGGCGGGTGGCTGCTGGGCCGAGGGGAGTCCGGTGCGGACCGAGCGCCTGGCGGTGCGCTGACTGCTTCCCCTGCCTGCCTGATGTGGGTCAGGCGCTGGAGGGAGTGTCGTCCGGGTGGCCGGTCCAGGAGCCGACCCCGGCCAGTCGCGTCCGCGATGTACTGCCATGGCGCTGTGCGGCGGGGCGCCGCGTCGACGGATATCGCCTTGCACGACGGCACGTACGAGGAGTACGTCGGCCGGTCGTGCCGCCCGGAGGGCCGCACGGACGTCTACCCCGGACCGCTTGTGACGAGCGACGACAGAACTGCGCGGGCCGTGCGGCGGACTCCCCGATGTGCAATTGCTTGATCAGCCAAGAATCGCCCCCTGGGATCGCTGAGAGAACCTGAATATGCTGCTGTGGGACGAAGAGTCGGAAGATTGGGAGGAAGTTCTGTCCGAGGTGACTCCCCTCCGCCGGAAAGAGATCGCCCTGGCCGGCATCGCCATGGCCGTTGACTCGGTCCGTCCTTCCTGTGACGCGGTGTTCGCCCATGACACGGTCGCCTGGGTCCGGCAGACACTGGGACGATGCGGCGCGGAACTGGAGCGGCCGACGAGCGAGCTGATTGGTACCGAGGAGTTCTTCGACGAACCGCACTCCCTGGTCGACCAGGACAGCGCACTCGGCCTCGCATCCCTGGTCATGGCAATTTCCACCTACGTCGATTGCCTCGAAGGGGACTTCACCGCGGAGTGCACTCTCGACGTCCTCTCCGTATCGTATGAGACGGTCCTCAACAGCGAACGCATCGGCAAAGTCACGCCCGATGCGGAGCGGCAGAACGAGAACTGTGTCCGAGTGATCGAAAGGCAGCGGGAGTTGATCTTCGGATCCTCTGCGGTTGCAGGCGAGAACGCTCCGAGGCGATGCTGCGCCGTCTCCTACGGTAGTGCGGTACCGGGGTCTGCCTGACACGGCGCTTCATGAGTTCCCCATCGAAGATCCAGAGGGCATTGAATCCTGGTTCGTCGAAGTCGTGACAACTGCGGACCTTGCGGTCCGGGTCTGGGCTGTTGAGTGCTTACGCGATGCCGCAAACGCCGAGCTTGTATCGAAGAATCCATGAAGCTACCGAGTTCATACGGATCAAGACATAAGGAATCGTGAATTTCGGGGAGGGGGGCGGAGCGTTTGGCGGGATCTCGGGTGATTCAGGATGTGTTGCACCGTAATTTCGAGACCCCTGGTACGGAACTGTTGCGTCAAGTGGCTGAACGCAAAATCAGCCTTCGGGAGGGCCGGTGGAAGCGTCCGGGCCACTTGCGGACCGGATGTCGGGGTGGGGCGGGGCGGGTCAGGCGGTCGAGGGTCCGAGTGACTTGGTGGCCGAGGGCTTGAAGCCGGTGGACGAGGTCGCGGGTCCTGCGGGCGGGGTTGCGGTGAAGGCCGCCGGCCTGGGACCACCCCCGCAGGGCGATGAGCCAGAACAGCCGCAGTGCCCGGCGATGTTCCCGGGGATATCGCCGCCTGACGGCATGTTCCCAGTTCTCTCCGTCCCCGGGGAGGACCCGCCGATGCTTCCTGACCGACCCCTCGCTTCGCTGCCTGCCGTCCTGGAGCCGGTGCAGGGCAGCTCCATGACGCCGACGTTCCGCTCCATCGCTCCGCTGGTCACCGGCCCGTTCGCACAGACCTGGTCCGACGACCGCGCCCACGCGTTCTTCTCGCGCGCCGCCTGAAGCCGACCCGGACATCCTGGGCATCTCGTTGTCCCACCTCATCGTGCGCCGACTGCTGCCCGGTCGCCCGGCACTGACCGCCGCGATGGACGACACGCTGTTCAAGTGGCGTGGGAAGAAGGTGTTCGGGGCGGTCTGGCAGTAAGACGCCGCGGCCAAGGAACCCAAGCGGGTCGGGCGCGGGACCTGCTTCGTCGTGATCGGCATCGTGATCCAGCTGCGGTTCCTGGCCCGGCCGCTGTGCCTGCCGGTGATGGCCCGCCTGTGGCGTCCGAAGCAGGAGCAGAGCAAGGTCGACCTCGCCTCGCACGCGACGACCCCCGCCGCCACCCTTCTGCGCATCCCCGACGAGATGAGCTTCGCGGAAGCGGCAACCTTCCCGGTCGCCTTCCTGACCGTCCATCACACCCTGGTCGAGCAAGCCCGCCTCAGCCCCGGGGAGACCGTGCTGGTGCATGGTGGAGCCGGCGCGGTGGGACTGGCTGTCCTGCAATGCGCCCGCGCGCACGGCACCCGGGTCATCGCCACCGCCGGAACCGATACCAAGCGAGACCTACTCCGCACGCTGGGCGCCGAGCACGTCCTCGACTCGCGCAGCCTGGACTTCGTCCCGCAGGTGCGGGAGCTGACCGGCGGGCAGGGCGTCGATGTCGTCGTGAACTCCCTCAGCGGCGAAGCCATCGCCCACAACCTGGACCTTCTGCGTCCCAACGGACGGTTCATCGAACTAGGCAAGCGCGACATCTTCCTCAACAACCCGGTGACGCTGCGCCCCTTCCACCGCAGCCTGACCTTCACCGGCTTCAACCTCGACGCTGTGATCAGCGACCCCGTCCGCGGCCCTCGCCTCGTCGCCGATCTCGCCACGCAGATCACCCGCGGCACCTACCGGCCGCTGCCCCACACGGTCTACCCCGCCGCCCGTGTCGAGGAAGCCTTCCACCTCCTGCAGCACTCCCGGCACACCGGAAAGGTCGTCATCTCCTTCGACCCTCTGGACGAGCCCGTCCCCGTGGAACCCGCTCCCGGCACCATCGCCCTCGACAGCGACAGCACCTACCTGATCACCGGCGGACTGGACGGACTCGGCGCCGCCACCGCCCACTGGCTGGCCGACCACGGCGCCCGGCACCTGGCCCTGCTCTCCCGCCGCGGACCCCACGCGCCCAAGGCGCCCGCCCTCCTCCAACAGCTCACCGCACGCGGTGTGCACGCCACCGCCTACGCAGCCGACATCACCGACCGAGCGGCGCTGCGCCACGTCATCAACGCCGTGGATGCCGCCGGGCATCCGTTGCGCGGCATCGTCCACGCGGCGATGCACATGGACGACGCACCGCTGTCCGAACTCACCGACGACCGGTTCGCCGCCGTCCTTGCGCCCAAGGCGGCAGGCGCGGCGCTGCTGGACCACTTCACCGAGGACTGCAGCCTGGACCTGTTCCTCACCTACTCCTCCGTCTCCGCCGGCATCGGCAACCCCGGCCAGTCCGCCTACGCGGCAGCCAACGCCTACCTGGAAGCCCTCGTCCGGGCCCGGCACAACATGGGAAAGCCGGGCACGGCACTTGCCTGGGGACCGATCGGCCAGACCGGGTACGTCGCCCGCAACGCCATGGAAACCGCCATGACCGAACGCGGCCTCGAACTCCTGACCCCCGCAGAGGCCCTGACCACCGCGGGCCTCCTCATGGCCGGCGGAGCCGACGTCGCCGGAGTCGGCCGCTACCGGTGGGGCGCCGTACGCCACCTGGTGCCTGCCGTGACCACACCCCGATTCGCTCTCCTGGCCCCGGCTTCTTCCATGACCTCTCCGGATGTCCGCGACGAACTCCTGGAGACTCTGGCCGCCCTGCCGACGGCCGAGGCTCTGGGCGTGATCACCGACAGACTCTCTCACCTCCTCGCAAGTGTCCTGCAGACCGATCCGGCCGACCTGGACCCCACCCGCCCCGTCACCGACTTCGGACTCGACTCCTTGCTCGGCGTACAGTTTCTGGCCCAAGCCCGCGACCTCTTCGCCGTCCGCATCGCACCGGCCGACATGGCCACCGGACGCACCCTTTCCCACTTCGCCCGCCTGATCCGTCAACGACTCAACCTCCACGCCAACGATGCGGAGTAGCACGGCAGTTCACCCAACCTGATGGGTTCCGTTGTGGCGGGTCGACAGGACGCTCGGGGCGTGTCGCGTGGGTGTACCTCATCGCAGTACTCGCGCTGATGCCGAAGACCCGCATCATGTGCACGGGGTCCTCGCCCACGCGCGCGCCTCCTTGGGCAGGGGATCTTGTCGCAACGGGCCTCAGCCGGTCACGACGCGGTGTTCTCCTGGCCTTTCCCGCAGCGCCGTTCGTCTTGGGACTGGCCTCGGATGACCTGTACGTCCTCGTGGCTTACGCGCAGGCGCACCCACGCACACGGTGCACCTGCGACGCATCAAACACTGCCGGAGCAGATGGAAGCCAGTGTGGGTGGAGGAGCGGATCAGCGGGCGCTGCACGCCTTACACCGTGTCCCTTCGCAGCGACCGTTCCAAGCCCCAGCGACTGCATGCCGACAAAGCGTACGACGTTTCTGACCTGCGGCGACGGTTGCACAGCCAGCACATTGGCGTCCGCATCGCCCGCAAGGGAATCGACTCAAGCGAATGACCGGGCCGCCGACAGAGGGGCATCAAGCCCACCTCCGGGTGACCGGCTACCGCCGTCTGCCACCCTGCTACGAGCGACATCCTCGCCGCAGCCCTCTGCTGCTGCAAACGCCTCGCCAAACTGACCATGGGCGGGGTCCAGGTGCGTGCTGTAGCGCCCCTGGTTCCAGCGGCCTCCATTGGGGTGGCTTCAGATCGCGTACGGCGCGTCTGACCCGAAATCTGAGCAGCCGTACGACGTCATGAGGGCAGCAGTAATTTCGTCCGAATACATCCTTGTATGGAGGTATGTCATGATTCTTTCTGCTGTCGGCAGCGTGCTCGGTGTTGCCACGAGCGCGACGGTTGGCCTCGTTGGTCTGCTTCTCCACGCCGTTGGCGCCGTCATCTGACGTGTGCCTCTGCGGCATCACTGGCGTGGCTCGGAAGCAGCGGGCGTCCCTGGTGAGAGGGGGAAAGTCCCTCGCTCTCGTGCGGCTTCCTCCCTTGGGCGGCCGACAGGGCAGACGATGAAGCCGCTCGCGGCGATTGCGCCGATCAACCGGTCGTCGTCGCCGTGTCGGCGGACGTCGACGCCGCAGAGGTAGTCGTCGGGACCAGCCCGGTCCGGGTGCCGACCCACGGCTCTGAAGCGACCGCAACTGTCGCTTCCGTGGGAGTCCTGGCGGACCGGGCCCCCGCTCGGTCCCCGGCTGATCCGGTCCCCGACGAGGATGCGGCACAAGTACAGGCGCGCCGATACCGATTCCTCGCCCAGTGGGGTGAGTTCCGCAGATCACAGGTGCTGGTGCCGCTGGGTACGCCGCCCGGCGGCAGCGGCGGCGAAGCCCCCTTGACGGTGGACGCCGGTGGTGTCCGGCGGATTCTCGCCTTCTCCGACCAGGCGGCGCTGGCACGGTATGTGCTCGCCCGAGGCGAAGCTGAGTGGGGGTGGCGGTACGGGGGCGTGTGGGTGCTGCTGTGCTGGATGCGGCTGTACCGACGGTGGCCGAGGCGGGGATGCCGTGCAGTGTGTTGGTGAACGTGGCGGACGGTGAGGGCGGGCGGGGGAGGGGGAGTAGCGGAGGCGGTTCCTGGTGCGGGCTGGTGCGGGCTGGTGCGGCTAGGGTGGGGCTTCGATCTGCGGGTCGTCGGGCTCGCGCTGATCGCTGACGGCATCAGGAAGGCCTTGGGTGAGGAAGCCGGGCCTGTCGACGACGTGGGCCGGTCGGACACGGGGCGTGGTTTCGATGACCTTGAGATGGACGGTATGACCATCGGTGACGAGACCGTCGGCGCGGTCTTCCACTCATTCGGCGAGCGCTGCCCATGGGGTGTGCGAGCCCTGATCGACGAGGCCAACCCGTACGCCTCGGAGCAGCAGATCGAGAGCCAGAGCTGGAGTCAGTCGGCCGGGCCCGCCTGGCTGCACCCGCAGTACAGCCTGAAGTCGTTCCGCGACGGTGCCACAGCCTCCGAGTAGGTTGTCAAGGGGATGGGGCGTGATCGGGCGACCGCGGACCAACGTCCCGGCGTGGAGCACGTCCGAGTCTCGCCGGCATGGACCAGGACGACTACAAGGCCTTGGTGAACACCATGCTCGGCCTGAAGCAGGACGGGCGGGGCTGATGTCGGGGCGAAGCAGGCCCAAGGGCGAGATCCTCAGCGGGGGAAAGATCCTCTACGACCACGCCAAGCGTGAAACGGGGCACCTGGTCGGCGAGGGAGCGGATCTCACCGGCGACGCACTCGACAAGGTCGGTGCGTACAGCGTGGCGCAGGTGGTGCGGCACGGTGGAGACCAGGCTGTCCCGGCATGTCGCTGAGTCATCAGCAGGCTCGGGTTTTCCCCGCGCGCACCAGGCCTTCCAAGAGCTCGACGGCGCGCCGGGCGGCGGGCTGCCGCGCGATCGACTTCTTCACCGCGAGACTGAGATATCGGACCGGGGTGGGGGACACCAGGGCGACGGTCGTCAGGTCCTCCGGCAGTTCGCCGATACCGAGCGCCGGCACCACAGTCAGCCCGATTCCCGTTGCCACGAAGGACATCGCGGTCCGGTAGTCGTGTGTTTCCACCACGAAGCTCGGGGAGAACCCGGCTTGCGCGCAGGCGTTGAGGAGTACTTGGCGGCACGCCCCTTCGCGGAGGTCGTTGTCCACCCAATGCCGCTCGGCGAGCTGTGCCAACGGCACCTCGGCCACCTCGGCGAGTGGGTCGTCGACGCGGACGATGGCGAGGTAGGGGTCCTGGGCGAGCCTGTGCACATCGGTGGTCCCGGGGCGCTCGACACCCGTCTCCTCCACGAAGATGTCAATGTCCGGGTCGGCCGGCGTGAACTCGGTCAACAGCAGGTCCAGCCGGAGGTCGGGGAACTCGGCACGCAGCGTCGCAACGGTCGGTGCCAGCCACGCTGCGCCGGCCGAGCCGAAGTAGCCGATCGAAAGGCTGCCGACCCGGTCGGCGCGGAGATCGCCGACGACCCGCTCGACCCGGCTGAATGCCTCGAACAACGTGTCGGCTTCGGCAGCGAGGGTCCGGCCGGCCGGGGTGGGCTTGATGCCGCGACCGGATCGTTCGAAGAGCTGCAGCCCGGTCTCCCGTTGCAGCGTGGCGAGCTGTTGGCTCACCGCGGACGGTGTGTAGCTGAGTGCGGAGGCGCTCGCACGGATCGAACCCGTCGCGACGACCGCCCGCAGGACCCGGAGCCGTGGGATGTCCAGCATGCTGCGAATATACAGCCATGCTTAACAAACGTATAGAACTCGTCGCTTGTGCTGTACGAAGGGTAGGGATGACGATGCCTGGGTGACTGATCCAGTTGAGACCGCCCGGCCCACCGGCACCAGCAAAACAGACATCGGCAAGATCACGGCCGCCGCCGGACTCGCGGTCGTGCTGTGGGCCTCGGCCTTCGTCGCCATCCGCGGCGTTGGGCACGCGCTGTCCCCTGCGCCGCTGGCGCTGCTCCGGCTAGGCGTCGCGGCCGTCACGCTCACAGTGATCGCGGGGGCCAAGCGCGCGGTCCGCATCCGCCTGTCCCGCAAGGCGTTCCTGCTGATCGCGGCGTACGCCGTCCTGTGGCTCGCCGGGTACACCGTCGCCCTCAACGCGGGGGAACGGCATGTCGATGCCGGGACCGCGGCATTGCTGGTGAACCTCGCGCCGCTGCTTGTCGCTGTCACTGCTGGGAAGTTCCTCGGCGAAGGCTTCTCACGATCTCTCATCGTCGGCTCGCTCGTCGCGCTGGGCGGAACCGCGATCATCGCGACCGGGGCCACCGCACAACGCGACTGGGCAGGCGTTCTGCTGTGCCTGTTGGCCGCCGTGCTCTACGCCGCGGGCGTCATGATCCAGAAGGTCACGTTGCGGCACGTCGACGGGCTCACCGCGATTTGGCTCGGCTGTGTCGTCGCCACTGTGGTCCTGCTGCCCTGGATGCCGCAACTGGTCGGCGAGTTGCAGGTGGCGTCCGCGGGAGCGCTGCTCGGCGCCGTCTATCTGGGCGTGTTCCCCACAGCGGTCGGTTTCACCGCGTGGGCTTACGCGCTGCGCCGCATGAACGCCGGTCGGCTCTCCGCGGTGACCTACGCCGTTCCGGCCGTATCGGTGCTGCTGTCGTGGCTGCTGCTCGCCGAGATCCCGACGGCATACGGGCTCGTCGGCGGCGTGCTCTGCCTGACCGGTGTCGCCATCTCTCGTCGGCGGTGAACGCCGGCCGGATCGATCGCGTAGCCCTGGTCCTCACGGTCAGGGTCATGGGTCTCGCCCTGCCGCAGGACCTCGACATCGGACGCGGGTCGCGGGCGTTGGAAGCGCTCTTTGGCCGTTCCACCTGAGGCTTCCGGCCTGCGGGTCCACCTCCAGCCACGGCCAACGCACGGAGACGTAGTGATGGGTGACCCCGGTGACGGCGGCCTCAGTGAACGGGCACTCCAGCAACAGCACGTCACCGGGCTGGTAGTCGTGACTCATGGATGCATTCTGCGTGCCTGCACTGACAGGCGACCGAGCCATGGAGTCCCTGCTGGGCAGGCTGCCCCGCGCCGAGGACTTCTTTGCCGCCGGGGATCCTTGGTGGCTCGGCTTCCATTCCGCCGAACCCGGCCTTGCCGAGACCGTGTTGGAGGGGCACGAGGCGGCCTACGCCGACTGGTTTCTGCGCGCCGACACGCTTGGCGACGGGGTGCGCCCCGCCGTCCGGGCGGCCTCCGTCCGCGCGTACACCGGCCGCCAGGCGATGAGTTGCGCGTTCTCGTTCTACAGGGCCCTGCCCGAGAGTGCGGTACAGATCGAGCAGGCGGTCACCACCGCCCGTCTGACGGTGCCAACGATGGCGCTGGACGCCCGGTCCGTCGGAGCCGTGTTGGAACGCCAACTCCGCCCAGTCACCGACGATCTCACCGCACACGTCATCGAAGACCGCGGCCACATCATCCCGCCGCACCGGCCGCGCGCCCTGCTCGCGCTGCTGCATCCGTTCCTGGCCGGTGAGGCCGCGAAAGCAGTGTGACCGGGGAGGGGGCTGACATCGACCACCAGCATCCGCACCCCGGCTGACCGCAACAGCGGCAGCACCAGTTACTCCAGGTCGGCCAGTCGCCAGCGTGCCCCCATCCGGATGCCCTCCGTCGCGCACACGACCACGGCCAAATCGGCTGCAGTGCATGCGACTTCGGAATGTGCGGAAAGTCTGCAATTCACTGCACTCCGCGATGAGCGGCCGACTCATCCGTGCAAGAGACTACGGACCTTCACAGTGTGCACGTACATGGCCACCCACTCCACGAGTGCATGGGGCAAGTCGAGTGCGACATGATAGATGATCAACGATGCCCCCGAGCAGCGTGGTTGAGACATCAGACATCTCGATCAACAGCTCGGGGCCTCGCTCGTTGGGCTTCGTCGGTCGTCTCCTGATCGGTGGCCGGCTCGAAGGATCCCAATGATCCGCATTGCCTCCATCGGCAACCTCGGCAAGCGCATAACGGACGAGACCCTGCCAACCTGGCGCGGATTCTTCTAGGACATGCAGGGTAATACGTCTAGATCAAATGCGCTCTTGGCGGACTCAGCCAGGACACCCTCCGCAACATCCTGATCCGCCGAGCCTGTGAATCGCCCCATCACCTCACTGCGGGCCTTGTCGACATCAGTTTCATGACAAGGAGTGGAGGCCTGGCCGCCGTCCGCGCTTTTGTCCGACGGTGGTCAGGTCAGGTTCTGCGGGTAGTTCCCGGGGTACGTCGCCGACACTCGGCGGGCCGGCTGCTTGGGGCACACGGGTACTCCTTCAGCTTGGGAGGCGTTACGGGACTCAATCGACGGTGACAGGGGGGTCCGCTCGGCGCTTCACCGACGAGTCCGAAAGCCCTCGGCGGGGCGGTACGGGCGGTCGCCGGCAGCACGGTCAGGCCCCGACGGTCGCAGAACCGCAAGTCGCCCAGGTCGATCACCATGTGCCGATGGCCGGCCAGGGCAGTACGTGAGGCCGTACGGACCTCGGGCGCGCTGGGGACCCCGGCCACGCTCACCCGGCAGCTGCCGGGCCCAGTGGTCCGGAGGGCGACCTCGATTGCATCGTGCACCCGGCATCCTCTTCACCCGGGGCCCTTGCCATAGGGAGAACCCTGCCGCCCAGTCCTGTCCATGCGGGCCGGCAGGTGACCGCTGCGGCGAACGACAGCGGCAGGGCGGTTGCCGGAAGGTCATCGACGACCCCCTGCCGCCGGCCCGTGCAGGACTCGGGTCGTCGGCATTGGACGTGGTGGTGTATCCGGCGCTTTCACGCGGCGGTCCGAGTGGAAGACACACGCGCAGGCGCGAGCGCGCGCGTGCGCGTTACGCGTGCATTCAGTCAAGGGTGTCTTGGCTGATCGGGTATTCGAAGTGGGTCTCTCCAGCAACGGGCGCGTCGAGGTGACATTCCCCACGTCACAGGCGACTCCGTAGTCAGGATATGTACAGGTTGGTCGATCCAACCTCGTCGCATGACAACGACAAGCGAGGCACGCACGCGCAACGGGCGGCTCCTCCTGAACAAGGTTCCCGAGGTCACCATCTGGTTCTGGGTGATCAAGATCCTGTGCACGACCGTCGGTGAGAGTTTCGCCGACTGGATCAACATGAAGCTGGGCGTCGGCCTGGTGAACACGGCCTGGATCTTCACCGCGGTGTTCGTGGTGGTTCTCGGCGTCCAGCTGCGGCTGAAGCGGTACGTCCCGTTCCCGTACTGGCTGACCGTGGTCGTTGTCAGTGTCACCGGCACGCTGTACACCGACATCCTGACCGACCAGCTCAACGTGCCACTGTGGATCAGCTCCACCGTGTTCTCGGTTCTGCTCGCCGTGGTCTTCGGCGTGTGGTGGCTGCGCGAGCGCACCCTCTCGATCCACTCGGTCACGACACTGTCGCGTGAGTCGTTCTACTGGCTCACCGTTCTCGTCACCTTCGCGCTCGGCACCGCGACCGGCGACTGGACCCTGGAGCTGACCGGCTGGAGCCCAGGAGTCTCGGTCCTGCTGCCGCTCGGGCTCATCGCGGCGATCACGCTGCTGCGGAAGTTCGGCGCGAACCCGGTGCTGTCCTTCTGGCTCGCCTACATCCTGACCCGCCCGCTGGGCGCCAACATCGGCGACTGGCTCGCCTCCCCGAAGGTCGCTCAGAACCCGGGCGACCCGACCGGCCTCGCGCTCGGCACCTTCACCACCAGCCTGATCTTCCTCGGCCTGATCCTGGCGACTGTCATCTACCTGACGGTGACCCGCTCCGACGTCACCGAGACCTACGAGGCCACGCACACTCCGCAGGTCACCGCCAACCCGCACCGGGAGCGCGTCGCGCTGGCGGGCTTCGGCCTCCTCGCCGTCGCCACCGGGGGCCTGCTGGTCTGGGCCCACAGCCAGCCGCACGTCGGCCCGGCGCCGGAGACCGACGCCACCTCCACCGTTCAACTCGCCCCTGGCCAGGCCGTGAAGAAGTTCCCGCCCGCGAAGGTGGATGCCCTGAAGAAGCTCGCATCGACCTCGCTCAGGAACGCACAGTCCGGGAACGCGACCGGGGCCCACGCCGCTGCCCAGTCCCTGCGTGATCTCTGGGACGCCGACCAGGCTTCGCTCCAGCCGCTGGACAACACCGGCTGGACGTTCATCGACGCCCAGATGGACAGCGTCCTGAAGACCTTCGGCATCGATCACCCGAATGCGCCGATGTCACCGGCGCAACAGGAAGCCGAACTCAACACCCTCCTCACAGATATGCGCTGACAGGCTTGATCCGCGCCGGGAACGCAGTCGCCGGCCGTGACGGGCGCACCACTGGAGGCCGGTGTCGCGCTGCCCGGCGCGATACCGGCCTCATCCGTCACTCCATATGCATTCAGGCCCAGCGGCGCCGCGCGTTCAAGGCCAGGCCGACGCCGACCACGATGCCGACGCCGGCCATCCAGCGGGTCGCGGCGGTTGGCGCGAGGACGCTGTGTGGGCGACAGCCAGAGCTGTCTCGGGCCGGGGAGTGCGGCGTTGCTGGGGCTGGCCCGTCTTGGTGGCGGATTCATCGAAAGGGCGCCTCCGCGTGCCGCCTCGCGACATCGGATCAGTGGCGGTGGGCCGACTCCCCCCCGGAAGAGGCGTGGCTGGACGTCGATGGCGATGGTGGCCGCTTCGTCCATGCGGATCCTGGCCTCGCGGTTGGCGAGCATCGCGCGGTAGTGATCTTCGCTCTCCCATTGGGCGTAGTTGATGACGCGTTCGCCGTCCTGGGAGGCGTGGAAGTTGGCGCAGATGAAGCCGGGCTGGTGCTTCATCGTCTCCTCGGTGGCGCGGGCGAGCAGCTCGATCAGCTCGGCCTGACGGTCGGGCGAGACGGTGAAGACGTAGATGAGTGTCGCCACGGGGCGGGCGGAGTCAATGTGTGCCGTGACGGACCCGAGGTTCTGCGACGCGAAGTTCTCCAGCGGCATGGCGGCGAGGGCGCGCGCCCGATGGCGGGGACCCAGGAAGACGACGATGCCCTTGCCCTCCGGGGAGGGATGGGTGGCCTGGGGCCAACCGTGGCGGCGGTAGAAGGTCATGGCCTGGGCGGACCGGACGGAGGTGAGCAGCCAGGAGCGGCCCCCGGGTGCGTCGCCCTGACCGCCTCCAACAACTCGCCGGCCATACTCGTGTCCTGGCCATCGCGGCGGACGGCGAGTTCGTCGATCTCACGGGCGCCGCACACCCATTCCGCAGTGCGCTCCGGACCCAGGGCTGCGGCGGCCTGAAGGGCGACAGCGGTCGGTGGGGAAGGGAGCCTGGGGTGGTCCAGGCGGTGGCGAAGCCGACGGCGTCCGGGCCTGCGAAGGCGAGCGCGGTGGCGAAGCCAGGGCACCGTACGTTCGCCACGAGCCGCTTCGCGAACGCATCTGCCCGCTCCTCGTCCTCGTACCAGGGCGGAGCGCCGAAGGCATCGAGGTGGACGGAACGCAGAGCGCCGGAATGCTCCAGCAGGCGCTCGTCGCGGGAGACGCGGATGCCCGCGGCCATCAGGCAGCCACCCCGATCCGGGCTGTGGGTTGCGGGGCGGCGTACTCCTCCAGGGGAGCCGATGGGACGATCGACAGGTCCAGAGGCGCCGGTGTGGCCCCGGCCCGTACGAGGAGGTCGCCGACGGCTGCGATCATCGCCCCGTTGTCCGTGCACAAGCGCAGGGGAGGAACGAGCAGTTCGATCCCGGCCGTCGGCAGCGTTCCTCGGCCAGTGACCGGACGTACGAGTTGGCGGCAAGTCCGCCCACGACGACCAGTGTGCCGACGCCAAGCTCCGTGCAGGCGGCCAGGGCCTTGAGTGTCAGTACGTCGGCGACCGCCTCTTGCAGCGAGGCGGCCCCGTCTGCCACCGGCAGTTCCCGCCCGGCGTGCCCTTCGGCCCACCGGGCGGCCGTCTTCAGCCCCGAGAAGGAGGAGTCGTACGAGCCCGGCAACGGGCGTGGAAGGGAAACGGCAGGCGGATCCCCCACGTGCGCGGCCGGTCGATGGCCGGGCCGCCGGGATAGGGAAGACCGAAGGCGCGCGCGACCTTGTCGAAGCACTCGCCGGCCGCGTCGTCGAGGGTGTCGCCCGAGATGGGTGATCGGATCCCGGGCCAGGTCGCGCAGGGGAGCAGCGAGGTGTGGCCGCCGGAGGCGATCAGGATCATGCAGGGGTCGGGCGACGGACCGTGTTCCAGCGCGTCCGCGGCGACGTGTCCGGCGAGGTGGTGGACGCCGTACAGCGGCACACCGAGCGCGTATGCGAGACCTTTCGCGCCGGCCAGGCCAGCCTGGAGCGCTCCCGACAAGCCGGGACCGGTGGTGACGGCCACCGCATCGACATCCGACAGTGTCAGGTCGGCCTTGTCGAGAGCGTGCCGGACCACCGGACGCGGCGCGTGGATGTGGGCGCGGGCGGCGATCTCGGGCACCACGCCGCCGTAGCGAGCGTGTTCATGCATTCTGGACGTGATGGCGTGCCCGAGCAGCCGCCCTTCCCGGACCAGGCTGGCGCCGGTCTCGTCGCACGACGACTGGATGACCAATGACCAGCACGATCGGAGCAGGCCCCATGGCAACCCTTCTTGCAGCCGTTCGCCGAGAAGTGAGGGCCAGAACCCAGTGATCACCGCACCTGACCTCACGATGATCGGCCTGTCGTTCGCCGTCGCGCTCATCATCGGTACGATCAGCTGCTGGGCCTGGTCGCGGACCAGGCCGGGCTGCACGGACCGATCTGGGACTGGGTCTCCGGGCTGGATCGGAACATCGTCGGCTACGTCAGTGGGCGAACGGCATGGCGCGCTCGGTGGCGGCGCAACAGCCTGCGGACTAGGCCGTGTCTCTCAACTTCGACGGGCATGAGGGATTTCGGCGAGGCACGTAAAATCATGGCGTGGCATTCATGAGCACCCCGCACTGCTGCTTCCTGTGATCGGAAGGCGTTGAGGGCGATGTCGGACAGCATCGCCCTCCTTGGCGTGTCTGCCGTGCGAACCACCTTCCCGGCACTTGCCCGTTCCTTCCTGAGGCAGTGACCTTCCGTATGCGCGTGCAGGCACGGTCTCTTCCCTTCAGCCTTGCCAGGAGTGCCTCATGCCCGCGTTGCTTCCCTCTGCCCTCGAACTGTCCCTCGACCTGTTGCGCTGCCCGGCGTGCCGCATGCGCCGCCTGCACCCCGACCGCGGCGCACTGCGCTGTCCGGTGGGCCATACCTTCGACATCGCCCGCCATGGCTACGCCAGCCTCCTGACGGGCACCCGCGCCACCAGCGGCGACGACGCGGCCATGGTCCAGGCTCGGGACCGTTTCCTGGCCACCGGCAGGTACGCCCCCATCCGACAGGCCGTGGCCCACCTGGCGGCCGACTCAACCCCTGAGCGGGGCACGGTCGTGGACGTCGGATGCGGCACGGGCTACTACCTGGCCGGCCTTCTCGACCAGCTGCCCGGCACCCGAGGGCTGGGCCTGGACACGTCGGTGCGCGCGCTGCGCGTCGCAGCCCGATCCCATGCACGAGCCGCCGCGGCGACCTGGGATGTCTTCCGCCCCTTCCCGATAGCTGACGGGGTGGCCGACGTGGTGTTGGACGTGTTCGCGCCGCGCAATCCAGCCGAGTTCTGCCGAGTACTTCGCCCGGCCGGGCGGCTGATCGTGGTCCGTCCAACTGGGCAGCACCTGGCCGAGCTGCGCGGCCGGGTGCCTGCGATGGTCACCATCGACCCGACCAAGGAACAACGCCTGCACCGGGCAGTGGACCCCCACTTCGAGGCCGTCGTGACCGAACACGTGGAGTACTCGACAGCCCTGGGCGGGCCGGAGGCCCTGGACCTGGTGGGGATGACGCCGAGCGCACGTCACTTGAGCCGCACAGAGGTGCACGATGACGGCCTTCTCCCCGACCGGGTCACTGTCTCGGTACTGGCCACCGCCTACAAACCTCGGTGACCACGAGCGGGCGCCTGTGCCTGCCGACCGAGGCGCGGTGGGCACGCCTGGCGTCCTGGCTGCCTGGCAGCGCTGGGAAGACAGGGCGCCCGGTCGCCGACCACCGTCGCATCATCGACGGGATCATCTACCGGTACCGCACCGGGATCCCGTGGAGAGATCTGCCCCGCGAGGCGTCCGGCCCCTGGCAGACGGTGTGGAAGCGCCATCGCAGGTGGGCGGCTGACGGCACCTGGGACACGATTGTGGCGCGGCTGACTTCTCAGGCGGACTCGATCGGCGGGACCGACTGGACGGTCTCGGTCGACTCGACGATCAACCGGGCTCACCAGCACGCCGCGAACACGACCTCGGCCGGACAAAGCCGTCGCCGCTCCCACCTGGCGCAAGGGAAGCGAAGTTTCCGCGACCGAGGGTGAGCCGCCGGACCATGCGGCAGGCCGATCCCGCGGTGGTCTGACGACCGAGATCCGTCACATCGTGGATGGCAAAGGACGCCCGGTGGCCGTCGTAGTCACTCCGGGACAGGTCCACGACGGGCGGGCACCGTCCCTCGTGCTGGGCGACATCCGGGTCCCGAGACTCGGCTGGGGCAGGCCGCGAACCACACCGGACGCGCTGTTCGGAGACAGGGCGTACTCCTCCTGGCAGATCCGCGCAGACCTCGCGGCCCGAGGCATACGCACGGTGCTCCCCGGACGCGCCGACCAGCAGACCAACCGCAGGAGAAAGGGCCGCGGTTGCGGACGTCCCTGCACCTTGGACACCGAGACCAGACCTACAAGCGCAGGTGTTGTCTTCGCGCCCATGGCCGAGCGACTGCTCGACCTGGCTATCCGGGCATCGGCCAAGCCGGCACCGATTCAGCCGGAGCGTGTCGGCGCAGCATGACGCGCTCGGCAGCATGAGATGAGGCACCAGAGGGCCACGCCCCTCCAACGAGGCGTGACCCTCGGGCCGTTCACGAGAGGCCGTCGCCTCCTCTTACCGCGCCACGGTGTCTCCCTGCGCCGGGGCGACGAGGGGCCTGCCGAGCCGTAGGTTCCAGCGGCCGGCTCGTCCGCTGAGTTCGCTCGCCGTCGACGGCGCCATGTCGAGCCTCCAGAAGGCAGTCTCCGGCAAGCCCAGTACATGCGTCACCGCGGCCCGGACCACCTCGGGCTCGACCACGGCGATCGTACGGCCCTCCGTGTGCTGCGCGGACGCCAGCCAGCGCCCGACCCGCTCGCACACGTCCCGCACCGACTCGCCGCCGTGTGCCGCCCAGCCGGGATCGGTGAGCCAGTGCCCCACCGCCTCCGGCTCGGCCGCTCCCACCTCGTCGAGAGTGCGCCCTCGCCAGCGGCCCACATCCAGGCCGCCCGGCTCCGGTGTCTCCACGCCGTCGAAGCCGAGCGCGGCCGCCGTCTCCCGGCAGCGCACACTCGGGGACGCGACTGCACGCGCGGGCGTGGCCGGCGATCCGGCGGCCTCACGGGCGCGCGCCGCGCCGATGTCGTCGATCGGGTCGCCGTCGTAGAAGCGGGCCTGGCGCAGCGACGGGCTCGTGGCGGGCGAGACGAAGGTGACACGGCTGGTCACGTGGCTGCTCCTGCTGTCGGTGTCATGGGGTGCGGCTCTCCACGGCGTACGGCACGTACGCGCGGCGGTCCGGGTCGATGGCGAGGCGTCCGCCGGCCGGGGGCCTGGCCCGCTGGGCGCAGGCCCGGCGTTCGCGGATCCGGCAGCCCAGGCCGATGGGGTGGCGGCCCGGGAGTCGGCCAGGACAATGCCCTCGGCGTACACGAGCCGATGCGCGTGCCGCAGTTCGCAGCCGAGGGCGACGGCGAACTCGGCGCACGGTGCGAGATGGCCGAACCCGCCGCGGGTGAGGGTCCGCGCAACCCAGAAGTACCTTTTCCCGTCCGGCATTTCCGCGACCTGCGTCAGTGTCCGGCCGGGCGCGGAGAACGCCTCGTACACCGTCCACAGCGGGCACGTGCCGCCCATGCGGGAGCAGTGGAAGTCGGTGGCCGACTGCCGCTTGGAGATGTTGCCGGCCCGGTCCACCCGCAGGAACGAGCACGGCACGCCCCGGCTGCCCGTGCGCTGCAGGGTGCTCAGGCGGGTGGCAGACCGTCTCGAAACCGACGCCGAAGCGGGCGGAGAGCAGCTCGATGTCGTACCGGACGTCCTCGGCGGCCCGGTGGAAGGCCGGGTACGGCATCAACAGGGCGCCCGCGAAGTCGTTCGCCAGGCCGATGCGGGCGAGGGCCTGGAACTCCGGTGAGGTGAGTTCGGCGGCGGCCTCGGCGAGCTGCAACAGCAGCCCGGTGTCCGGGTCGTAGTGCCGGGCGTCGGCGGAGGGGCTCGGTGCGGATCGCACCACCCGGACGCCGTGCCGCTCGGCGAGCCGCGCGGTGAGCGGGTCGACGCTCCGGCCCGGCCGCAGCTCCAGCGCCGCCACCGACCGTTCGGCCTCGGTGTCCAGCGGCTAGAAGTGGTTGTGGTGGGCGTAGAAGAAGTCCCGGATCTCGTCGTGCGGCTCGCCAGGAGGAGGCACGGTCCCTCGTCCGGAGCGGGCACCCCCAGTGTCCGGGGCGGCGAGGACGGCGGCCCGTTCGGCGGTGTCGCGGTAGCGGCGGTGCAGGGCGACCAGGGCGCGCGCCACTTCTGGGTGGTCGCGGGCGGCCGCGGAGAGTTCTTCATCCGGTGGGAGCGGTACGCCGCACGCCGCGTCGGACAGCGCGGCCCGCAGCGCGCCACAACTTCGGATCCTCGTCTGGGGCGTACTCCCTGAACGGGCCGAACTCCCCGGGTGCCACGAAGCCCCCGGCAGCGTCGGTGTAGCTTCCCCCGTGCCGTGGGGTCAGGGCACAGGTGTGGTCCGGAATCCGGGCGGTCGAGTCTCGTTCTGCCGAGTGCCGCCGGCCTCCGATCCCGCGGGTAGAGCAGCGCAGAGGACGGCATCGGCGACAGATGCGAGAGGCCGGGCAGTTTTGGAGGGTGCGGCGTACGCCGGGCTGTGCGAGCCGGTCAACCGGGCGGGGGACACAGGCGGTTGGGCAGTCGACCCGGCTCGCGCTCAGCGGCGTCCGTGGCGGCGCTCGGCCCGATTGCGAGGCGGGAGCGGTCGGGCGGCCTCGGCCCGCGCCTCCTGCTCGCGCACCCGGCGCTCGTAGTCCTCGCGGGCGCCGATCTCGGCGGCGGTGTGGCGCGCGAGCGTCGGGGCGGCCCAGGTGCCGATCGCCCAGGCGACGATGGCGGGCAGGACGGGTGCGAGGAGCAGCAGCGTCCAGCGGCCACCGACGGCTGAGGCGGCGTTCCTGCGCTGCCGGGAACGGTGCTCCCGCCACGCCTGTTCGGGGGAGGGGATCTCCACCGGTGCGCGCCGTGTACGCACGAAACCCGCGACCAGGCTGAGCAGGCAGGCGACCGCCGTCACCACGTACACAGCGGTACGTGCGGAGCGGGGCACTCCCACGGCTTCCCAGAACCCCGCGTAAAAGGCGGTCACGACGAGCCCGGCGAACAGCAGCAGCGCGAGCTGGAAGCAGCCGTGTGCGATCCGGCGCAGCCAGTACCCGGCGCCCCGGTCGAACCAGGTGGTGCCCAGGCGCGGAATCGCCGCCGGCTCCACCTGCTCCGCGGGGGCGCGGTCCGCCGTACTTTTCATGTCCTCCCCACCAACATCAGAAGATCTTGTGCCACAGCGCCTTGGACTTGTCGCCAATCCCGTGGCCGGTGCCGGTCACCATACCCTCGCCCGCGTGCCACGCCTGGGTCCCGGAGTGGCCGATGCCGTACAGCGTGCCCTCGCCGGCGCCGTGGTCGTCCCAGTTTTGGCTCCAGTGCTCGTGGAGCAGCTTGTCGGCGAAGGTTTCCACGCCGACGACGACCGCGCCGCCGACCGCGGCCGTGGCGACCACCCCGTCCACCGGGATCGAGGCCGCGAGACCGACACCGGCACCCAGGGCCACCAGGCCGCTGCTCATGTCGACGAGGACCGAGTCGCCCAGGCCCAACCCTCGTTGTGGTCCTGCTTGGCCTCCAGGCCGCCGACGGCCACCGTGGCCGCGACGTCGATGACCGGGATCTCCTTGAGGAACCGGGGAGCGCCCTCGGCGAGTTCACCGCCGTACAGGACGTCCGCGACCTTGTAGTTGAGGTACCGCGGCGCAGAGTACGGCATCGGCGACACACGCGAGAGGCCCGGTAGTTCCGGAGCGCACCGCCCCGGACCGAACCGCAGCCCCCACCGGGGGGCTTCCCCCAGTCGGCCAACGGCTGGCTCCGTGCGTGCACATGCCTGTCATAGGAGGAACGCCTACGGCGCCTCCGGGCGTCTTCACAGGCTGAGCTTACGGTCGCTGGGCGTGAGCTTTGCTGTCGTCTGACGCGTTGGGGTAACGATGCCGGGAAGACATACAGCTCAGGCTCTGAATGATGCTGCTGTCATTGCGGTGTTGACCGGATGCGGAGCAGCGGATCGATCGGTGTCGGAGGCCACGACGAGCGCCCCATCCTCGGCAAAGACCGATGTGGTGCCTGACAAGGAGCGGGTACGTGCCGTGCTGCCCGGCGATACCGACCTGCCTCCCGGATGGAGGGCGGCGACCGCGTATCGCATGGATGGCCCAGGTAAGGATGGCTCCCTTGCCTTTGGCCGAAGGGCGTACAACGCGCCTCATCTCAACGGTGACGTTGGGTTCGGGCTTAAGACGTCATCTCATTTGGTGAGTCTGCG